>JBILCO010000176.1:0-5117 GCA_044353075.1 Burkholderiaceae bacterium | reverse complement strand
TGCGTACTCGTGCTTTGCCTGCTGCACGGCGGCTACCAGTGGCTGTCGCGTCAACCGATGTTTGATTTTCGGGTGGTGCAGGTGCGCCCGGTGAAAGGGATGCCGCTGCGTTATGTCGATGCTGTTACGGTGCGCAGCGCAGCGCTGCCGCGCATACGCGGTAATTTTTTCACCGCAGATTTGCAGGCCGTGCGCGCTGCTTTTGAAACCGTGCCGTGGGTGCAGCGGGCCTCGGTAAGACGCGAGTGGCCGAATAAACTGGTGGTCACTGTTGAAGAATACAAGGTGCTGGGCACCTGGGGCGAGGAAGAAGGGCGGCTGCTTTCCGCGGATGGTTTTGTGTTCACCGCCAATCTGGCCGAAGCAGAAGCCGCTGTCGAGGGCAGGCTGCCCGAGCTGGCTGGACCGGATGACAGCGCGCGGGAATTGGCGGCGCGGCTGGCCGATTTACGCAACTGGCTTGCACCGTTGAAGCTGACGCCGCAGTCCCTGTCGCTCTCGCCGCGTTATGCGTGGACCGCACGGCTGAGCAACGGCGTCACGCTGCATCTGGGCCGAGCGCATGACCGCGAGGTGCTGAAAGCACGTATCGATCGTTTTGTGCATGTGTATCCGCAGTTATCGGTAGCGATGTCCGGTCAGATCGTTAGTGTGGACCTGCGCTATCCGAATGGGCTGGCGCTGCGCAAACGCGGGCAGAGCGCCCCGGCTGTGGTGCCGGAGACAGATGCAGCGAGTACGACATAAAGCGCACTGAAATCGGAAAAATGGAAACAGAACAGCAGCAAGGTCGTAACGATGCAGAAACAAGACAGAGAAAAAAACAGCGAAGCAGACAGAGCAGCAGACAGTGGAAAAGATCGTGAAGCAGACTGTGAAGCAGGCAGTAAGAAGGCAGTAAGAAGGCAGCGCCGAGATACCAACGAGACAATACATAACAAGCCGGAACATCTATGACGAAAGACGCAAAAAATCTGATCGTAGGCCTCGACATCGGTACATCGAAAGTGGTTGCGGTGGTGGCCGAAGTGCTGCCGGATGGCCGCCACGAAGTCATTGGCTTGGGTCAGCATGATTCCAAAGGTCTGAAAAAAGGCGTGGTGGTCAATATTGAGTCCACTGTCGAATCCATTCAGCGCGCACTCGAAGAAGCTGAGTTGATGGCCGACTGCCAGATACGAAATGTGTGGATCGGGATTGCAGGCAGCCATATCCGCAGCTTCAATTCGCGTGGCATGGTCGCGATCAAGGACAAGGAAGTCACCGCAGCCGATGTGGCGCGCGTGATAGAAACCGCTCGCGCAGTGAATATCCCGACGGATCAGCAATTGCTGCACACGATCCCGCAGGAATTCATCGTCGATAACCAGGAGGATGTGCGTGAGCCTATCGGCATGAGCGGTGTGCGTCTGGAAGTGAAGGTCCATATCGTGACCGGCGCGGTGTCAGCGGTGCAGAACGTGATCAAGTGCGTGCGTCGCTGCGGGCTGGAAGTCACTGATTGGATCTTGCAGGGCCGTGCTTCCGCAGATGCCGTATTGACCGAAGATGAAAAAGAACTCGGTGTGGTGCTGGTCGATATCGGTGGTGGCACCACCGATGTCGCCATCTTCACTGAGGGTGCGATTCGCCACACCACTGTGCTGCCGATTGGCGGTGACCAGATCACCAACGATATTGCGATGGCTCTGAGAACGCCGACCGCAGAAGCTGAAGAAATCAAGGTGCGCTACGGCGTGGCCAAGCAGGTGCTGGCCGATCCTTCCGAAACCTTTGATGTACCGGGCCTGGGAGATCGCGGCCCGCGTGCCTTGTCGCGTCAGGCACTGGCGGCGGTGATCGAGCCACGGGTGGAAGAATTGTTCTCTCTCGTGCATCAGGTAGTGCGTGAATCCGGTTTCGAAGAAGTGCTGTCGTCGGGCATCGTCATCACCGGCGGCAGTGCACTGATGCCGGGTATGTGCGAACTGGCTGAAGATATTTTCCTCAAGCCCGCGCGTGTGGGTGAACCGGATTACAACGGTCAGCTCACCGATGTCGTGCGCAGCCCGCGCTATGCCACCGTGCTCGGCTTGCTGATGGAAGCCAAGCGCCAGTATCTGCGCGGACAGGTGGTCACGCGTCATGGTGGATCGGCCAAGGCGCTGTGGGAACGGATGAAGGAATGGTTTTTGGGGAATTTTTGATGTCGGGTGCGGCAAGGCTGTGCGCTGTTGGTAAAGCAACGACGCTGGATCCCGGCGCAGGCCGGGATCCAGCGGCTTTCGTTGCAAATCAGCTGATTTCGACAACGAAACAGGAAGTCAGTGAGTCGTGAGTGGTGCGAAGAAGTAAATATTTTTTAAGTAATCAGTTTTAGAAATTAGTTTTAACAGTCAGCGTATTAAGTAAAACCAAGCATCAAGTTTTTGTTTAACCACGCAGTTGTTAGTTGCTAGCCGTCACGCCATGTGGCGGTTAACGACTAAAAACTGCACCACAAAGGGAGTCATCATGGAAATCGACATGCTCGAAACAACAAAAGGCACGATCATTAAAGTGGTCGGTGTCGGTGGTGCCGGCGGTAATGCTGTCCAGCACATGATCAACAAGGGTGTGGCCGGCGTTGAATTCATCGTCGCCAATACCGATGCGCAGGCATTGCAGCAATCGAAAGCCCATAACGTGATTCAGATCGGTGAATCCGGTTTGGGTGCCGGCATGAAACCGGCACTCGGTCGTCAGCTTGCCGAAGAAACCCGCAGCCGTATCGAAGACGCGCTGCGTGGTGCGCATATGGTGTTTATCGCAGCCGGCATGGGCGGCGGTACCGGCACAGGTGCGGCACCCGTGGTCGCTGAAGTGGCCAAGGAACTCGGCGCGCTGACCGTGGCGGTGGTGTCCAAGCCCTTCACTTACGAAGGCCAGAAGTGCATGAAGATCGCCGACGAAGGTCTCGAAGAGCTGAGCAAGCACGTCGACTCGCTGATCGTGATCCTGAATGAGAAGCTCGAAGAAATCTACGAAGACGACAGCATGATGGACTGGCTGCAGCACGCCGATGATGTACTCAACAATGCGGTGGCCGGTATTGCCGAAATCATCAATGTGCCCGGCCATATCAACGTGGATTTCAACGACGTCAAGACCATCATGGCCGAGCAGGGCAAGGCGATGATGGGTACGGCTGTCGCTTCTGGCATGGACCGCGCACGTATTGCGGCGGAACAGGCGATTGCATCACCGTTGCTCGATGGCATTGATCTGTCCGGTGCGCGTGGCGTGCTGGTGAATGTCACCGGCAGCAAATCGCTCAAGGGCAAGGAAATCCGTGAAGTGATGGCGACTGTCCGTGCGTTCGCAGCAGAAGATGCATCGATCGCCCAGGGTATTGCCTACGATGACAGCATGGGTGATGAGATCCGTGTCACCGTTGTGGCCACCGGTCTCGGCCGTCGCAAGCCGGTGCTGGTATCGAACCCTGTCCCGGTCGCTCGTACCGGTACCTATGACGGTGCTGCGACTGCCGATGCCTACAGTGCCAGCACCCCACCGGCCGAACCGATTCGCACCCCGGCTGTCTGGCGCCGCGAATCTGCATCTGAAACGGTGCGGGCGATGGAGCGCAATGGCACCGAGACCTATGACATCCCCGCGTTTTTGCGGCGGCAGGCGGACTGAGGCTGCAGGAAAGCAGTGCGCAGGGCATAATTCGAGAAGATTGCGGCAGTGCCGCAATCTTTTCTCGTTGTGCTTCCCGATTTCTCTACGCATAGGACCATCCCATGACCATCAAAACCGGAGATCATCTCCCTGAAGGCAAACTCGCCGAGTTTATTGATACCGAAACCGAAGGTTGCTCGCTCGGACCGAACACATTCAATGTGTCCGAACTCGTCAAAGGCAAAACCATTGCGATTTTCGGCCTGCCCGGTGCTTACACGCCGACCTGTTCGGCACAGCATGTGCCCGGCTACATTGAGCACGTGAAAGAGCTCAAAGCCAAGGGCGTTGATGAAATCTGGTGCATCTCGGTCAATGACGCGTTTGTCATGGGCGCCTGGGGCCGTGAACTCAATGCCACCGGTAGCGTTCGCATGATGGCAGACGGTAATGCCGATTTCAGCAAGGCGCTGGGCTTGTCGGCCGACTTCAGTGCTTACGGCATGGGTACGCGTTCGCAGCGTTACTCGATGCTGGTGAAGGATGGCGTGGTCAAACAGCTGCACGTGGAAGCAGCCGGCAAGTTCGAAGTGTCGAATGCCGAGACCATGCTTGCCAATATGTAAGCTGACGCATCGATAGAAAAATCGTTTCATTAAAAAAATGATCAGACAGAGAACGCTACGAGACACTGTCAAGACCACGGGTGTCGGCTTGCACTGCGGCACCCGCGTCGAACTCACGCTACGCCCTGCGCCGGTGAATGCCGGTATCGTGTTTCGCCGGGTGGACATCAACCCGCCGGTGGAATTGCCTGCCTCGGCCATGAGTATTGGTGACACGCGTATGGCGTCGGTGCTGGAAAAAGATGGCGTGCGTGTGTCGACGGTGGAGCATCTGATGTCGGCCTGTGCTGGTTTGGGTATCGACAATCTGATCGTCGATGTGACCGCCGAAGAAATCCCGATCATGGATGGTTCGGCGGCCTCCTTCGTTTTTTTGTTGCAGCAGGCGGGAAGTACCGAGCAAGAGGCTGCAAAGCAATTCATCCGCGTGCTCAAGCCTGTGGAAGTGCGCGAAGGCCAGGGCAAGCAGGAAAAATGGGCGCGGCTTGAGCCACACCATGGTTTCCGCCTCAAGTTTTTTATCGAATTCAATCACCCGGCCATTGATGGCACCGGTCAGATGGCCGATGTTGATCTCAGTTTTGAATCCTATATCGAAGAAATTGCGCGCGCGCGTACCTTTGGCTTCATGCAGGATGTCGAAACGCTGCGAGGTATGGGACTCGCGCGCGGTGGTTCGCTCGAGAATGCCATTGTCATGGATGAGTTCCGCATCCTGAATGCCGGCGGACTGCGCTACCAAAACGAATTCGTGCGTCACAAAATTCTGGATGCGATGGGCGATCTGTATCTGGCCGGTCATCCTTTGCTGGCCAGTTATACCGCGCATAAATCCGGTCATGATCTGAA
>JBILCO010000315.1:0-2773 GCA_044353075.1 Burkholderiaceae bacterium | reverse complement strand
AAGCTGTCTGGTACCTCGAAACGGCCTTTCATGCTGCCTGCTTTACGCACCGGCTTCTGGTTTTGCAGGGCAACCAGTTTCGCCACCGGCGTGCCCGCCCGGGCAATGATGACTTCCTCACCGCGTTCGGCAGCTTCAATGAGTTTGGACAATTGTGTTTTCGCTACGTGAATGTTGACGGGATCCATCGCTGCCTCGGTGATCTTAATTATTGTTAGCTAATGTTAGCTAATTTTTCTGTCGAGGCAAGCCGTATGGATCAGATTTTCAAGATTGTCGGCTACCCACAGGCAAATACTCTGTTAACGCAGCCAGGCCCGCCTATCTCAGCGGTTTCCTATTTTTAATTGTCAAAATTATCTGATAAACAATGAAAGACGCTGGATCCCGGCCTACGCCGGGATGACGGTAGTTGTTGTGGCGACCGTAAAACTCTCACCGTCATCCCGGCGCAGGGTGTAGCGGGGGTTTCAGACCGCCTGCGGTCTGCCCGCGAAACAGTCATGGCGTACTCGCCATGGCGCGCCCTGCAAGGGGCGATCCAGCGTCTTTTGTCGATTATCCGATGACTGCGGGCATGACGATGAGGAGGCTGTTTTAATCGGCCAACAGGCATTCATTTTGCAACTAGCCGCCTCGCATGCGCGTCATTGAATGGACTGTCGACTTTCCGTCCCCCCGCAAAGCGGACGGCTTCTGCCTCCCCCGGCAAAGCCCTGCCGATCCGACAGTGCCGCTGAAAACCCGCATGTTTCCTCACTAAAATGATTGGCACAAGGATTGCTATGAAGAAAGCACTCAATGTTTTCAGAGGCAATCAACGTGACAGCATCTACCGAAATCTCGCATCCTGCATTGTGGCTGGACCCGAAGTCTGCGGTCGGCCCGAACGAGCGTGAACAGCTGACCGCTGCGGGTCTGCAGCTGCTGCCGGTCGCCACACTGGACGACCTGAAGCAGGGGCTGGCCCGAGCGCGGCTGGTGGTCATTCGCCTGATGAATGACGTCAGCCTCCTGGAAGAGGTTAAAAAGCTCACTCAGTCCTTCGGCCATGCCGTCCCGGTGCTCTGCCGCATTGATCGCAATCGCTTCGAGCTCGCGGTGGAAGCCATGCGCTGCGGCGCTTACCAGGTGGTCGCCGCTGATGAATGGTCGGTTGATGTCTGGCGCAATTCTCTGTCGCTGGCCCCGCGCCGCCCCGAGCCACAGCGCAGCGGTCCGCAGACATTTGTCTTTGTGGACCCCAACAGCCAGCATCTGCTTGAACTCGCGCGTCGTGTCGCGCAAACCCAGGTGTCTGCACTGGTCACAGGGCCAACGGGTGCCGGTAAAGAAGTACTCGCCCGCGTGCTGCATGATGCGTCGCCGCGCCGCAACGGTCCTTTCGTTGCACTGAACTGCGCCGCGTTGCCGGAAAACCTGATTGAAGATTTATTGTTTGGTCACGAGAAGGGCGCGTTCACTGGCGCGCTGAAAGAACATCGTGGTCTGTTTGAACAAGCGCATGGCGGCACCATCTTCCTCGATGAAATCGCCGAGATGCCGTATCACCTGCAGACCAAGCTCTTGCGCGTGCTGCAGGAACGTAAAATTACCCGTCTGGGTGGTCATGCACCGATCGAACTGGACGTACGTCTGGTCGCTGCCACCAACAAGGATCTGCGCGAAGCGATTGCTGATCGCGAGTTCCGTGAAGATCTTTATTTCCGTATCAGCGCTTTCAAACTCTCCGTGCTGCCGCTGCGCGAGCGGCCGGGTGACATTTTGCCGCTGGTCATGCAATTCCTGCGCACCTATGGTCCCGTCGATCGTCAGATCGAACTCTCTGCGCGCGCGATTGAACTGCTCCAGCACTATCGCTGGCCCGGCAATGTACGTGAACTGCAAAACGTGGTGCAGCGCGCCTTGGTACTTTCAAACAGCGACATCATCACCGAAGCCGAATTGATGTTCGACGATACCGATGAAAGGCCCGTAGCGCAGACCGCCTCGCCGGCCTTGCCCATGGCAACGCACACCCAATTGATGAAATATGGTCAGCGTGATATCGCTGATGCGCATAACGCCGAAGCCGTGGATTTATCAACGGCCGTCAAGAGCAGCGAGTACCAGGCCATCATGGCTGCAATTCAGACGACGCGGAATCGTAATGAGGCCGCGAAAAAACTCGGTATCAGCCCCCGTTCACTGCGTTACAAGATGGCGCAATTTCGTGAACGTGGTGCGCCCCTGGCCGCAGCTGCCTGATTAAGGAGTCCATCAGATGATCAACAAAATCAACAGCCAGGCCAACATCGAATCGATGCTGGCCACTCTGCGTCAGCATCAGATTGATTCGTCCGGCAAGACGACGGCACCTGTGCTGAATATGCCGGTACCCGAAGTCGGCAAGCCGACCTTCGGTGAAGCGATCGAAGCGGCAGTCATCAAGACCAATAATACTCAGCAGCACGCCAGCAGCCTGCGTCAGGCCTATGACCGTGGTGAAGATGTGCCACTCACGGATGTCGTGCTCGCGATGCAGAAATCCTCGCTCGCATTTGAGGCGACGATGCAAATACGAAACAAGGTATTGAAGGCTTACGAAGATATTTTGAATATGCCTGTGTGATGAAGCAGATCAATGCGCAGACCACCGTGCAGATCAGTGTGCAAACGAGCGTACAGATAACCAAGCAGACGATTGAACAGAGAGTAAATCATGGCTGAAGCGACAATGAATCCCGGCGGTATGCCGCCGCAACTGCCACCCGCGCTACCCAACGGTGGCGGC
>JBILCO010000174.1:0-5207 GCA_044353075.1 Burkholderiaceae bacterium | reverse complement strand
CCAGCCGTCTTCCAGCACATCGCCGCCCTCCTGCTTGAAATAGCCATCAATAATCCATGGTCCTTTCACCAGCAGGTTACCGTAGGTCTTGCCATCCCAGGGCAGCTCTGCGCCCTCATCGTCAACGATTTTCATGTCCACGCCAAAAATCGTGCGTCCCTGTTTTTCCAGTACCGATTGCTTCGCTTCTTCAGGTAATCCTTCATGCTTGCTGAGCAGCGTACAGCAGGTGCCGAGCGGTGACATTTCCGTCATTCCCCAGGCGTGGACGACCTCAACGCCATAATCATGACGGAAGGTTTTCATCATGGCCGGAGGACAGGCCGAGCCGCCAATCACGGTACGCCTGAAGGTAGAGAATTTCAGTTTGTTTTGCGCGACATAGGTCAACAAGCCCAGCCAGACGGTCGGAACACCGGCAGAAAAAGTCACCTTTTCCTGCTCGAACAATTCATAAATGGATTTGCCATCCAGTGCAGCGCCAGGGAAAACCATTTTGGCCCCGGTCAGCATGACCGAATATGGCAGACCCCAGGCGTTCACATGGAACATCGGCACGACCGGCAGCACGACATCGCGTGACGATACGTTCAGCGCATCCGGCAATGCCGATGCGTAGGAATGCAGCAGCGTCGAGCGATGAGAATACAGCGCACCCTTGGGATTGCCTGTCGTACCAGAGGTGTAGCACAGACTTGATGCCGAATTCTCGTCAAATACCGGCCATTCGTAGTCTTCGGTATTCGATGACAACAAGTCTTCGTAACACATCAAATTAGCGATCTTGCTGTCGGCGGGCATGCGATCGCGATCGCATAACATCACATAGCCTTTGATCGTTTTGGCCAGGGGTGCAATGGCTTCAATCACAGGCAGAAAATTCATATCAAAGAACAGATACTGATCTTCTGCGTGGTTGGCAATGTAAGCAATCTGCTCTGGATGGAGGCGTGGATTGATGGTATGCAGCACTGCGCCGGATCCCGACACGGCGTAATAAGTCTCCAGATGCCGGTAACCGTTCCAGGCCAGCGTGGCTACCCGATCGCCCATGGTCACACCCAGTTTGGTCAGCGCATTGGCCAGCTGCTTTGCCCGACGGTGACAGTCGCTGTAGGTGTAGCGGTGAATATCGCCTTCCACTCTGCGGGACACGATTTCGGAGCTGCTGTAATACCGGTCCGCGTGCTGGATAAGGCTGGAAATGAGCAAAGGCTGGCTCATCATACGGCCCATCAATGGGCTCTTGGGATACTGCACCATATTGTCTCCGATGATATTTTTGTAAGGCTTTTTTAACCGCGCGATTGTAGCCGAATTACATTTCCGCTAAGAGCAATCAATGCTGCGTTGCAATAATCAGCCGCCGGCTTATCAGCAAGCTGTGTAAATCGTGTTTTTCGGACTGCTCATCACGCGCCGAACCATGGGTTCAAAAAAGGAGAGCGGCAAGCTCTCATAGTCCGGATCAAATGCCGGCGCATCATATTTTTCACAAAATTCCAGCGTTCGCTCATAGACCGGCTGCCCCTGAAAACGGTCACGCAGATTTCTGTCCATACCGAGATGGTGAAAAAAATAATAAGCCTGAAACAGACCGTGTTTTTCAATCATCTCCAGATTGTCTGCCGATACAAAGGGCTTCAGTATCGCCGCTGCGATATCAGGGTGGTTGAAACTGCCCAGTGTGTCGCCAATGTCATGAAGCAGTGCGCAGACGACGTATTCCTCGTCCTTGCCATCGCGGTGAGCGCGGGTAGCGGTCTGCAAACTGTGCGTGAGCCGATCCACCGAAAACCCGCCGAAGTCACCCTCCAGCAACCGCAGATGATCAAGCACACGGTCCGCCAGGCGCGATGAGTAAGCCCGGAAATCATCGAGAATCACTTTCCAGTCTTCTTCCGTGCTCTCTCGCATATCGGTGAAGCTGCGTTGTACCAGCATCGGGGACTCCCTTTCAGTTCAGTTTCTGTAGCCCGGATCAGACCGGTCGAGTTTGCGCAGTAGGGCTGGCCACGCGAGCAGGCCACCCTGCGATTTCGTGACTGTCCGCGCCTGTGCCATCGCATTATCAATAATGCGCGGATCGATGGGCCGCAAAGGCGTACCTCCGGCCATCGCACGCACCTGTATCGCACAGGCTGTTTCAAAAACATACATGTTCAGGAATGCATCGGCGATGGTGTGACCGACCGTGAGCAAACCGTGATTACGCAGCATCAGGTAAGTCTTGTCGCCGAAATTCGCCACCAGACGTGGTCTCTCTTCATCGTTGAGCGCCAGTCCCTCATAATCATGGTAGGCCAGACTGTTCAGCACAAAGATCGATTGCTGCGAAATCGGCAGCACGCCGGCCTCCTGAGCAGCCACGGCCACCCCATTGACGGTGTGCAGATGCAAGACGCAATGCGCGTCATCGCGCGCTGCGTGAATGGCTGAGTGGATGGTGAAACCGGCGGGGTTGACCGGAAAGGGGGAATCCTCCAGCTTGTTACCGTCGAGGTCGATTTTCACCAGTGATGAAGCGGTTATTTCATCGAACATCATTCCATAGGGGTTAATCAGGAATGCATGCTCGTCACCCGGCAGACGCACGGTAATGTGGGTGAAAATCAGATCACCCCAGCCGAATTGGGCCGCCAGGCGGTAGCAGGCGGCCAGATCGACGCGTAGCTGCCATTCCTCCGGGCTGACGCGATGCTGTAACGATGGAATATTCATTTTCTCCGGGGCGTTCATATGCGCTGACCTCTTCTCTGTCAAAATAAGAGCCTGTACTTGAGAACCTGTACCGCTGATTGAATAATCGTAACAGAAGCCTTGAATGAACTCTCCCGAAACCCTGCCGGTACCACGGCGAAACCTCGCCGATCTGCAGATCACTAACCGGTTTGCCTCGCTGCCCGGGGATTTTTACACCTCGCTTGGGTCGACACCCTTGCCCGACCCCTATCTGGTCTGTGTCAGCGAGCCGGCAGCCGGCTTGATTGGTCTGGACAGGGCAGCCTCGAGCGACCCTGATTTCGTCCGGATTTTCAGTGGTAACGCTACCCTCAACGGCTCCCGTCCACTGGCGGCAGTCTACTCGGGACACCAGTTCGGTGTCTGGGCCGGTCAGCTCGGCGATGGCCGTGCACTCCTCCTTGGCGAGACCAGTGCACCATCCGACCCTCTGGGCACGCTGGAGCTGCAGCTAAAAGGGTCGGGCAAGACACCCTACTCGCGCATGGGTGATGGTCGTGCCGTGCTGCGCTCCTCCATCCGCGAATTTCTGTGCTCCGAGGCGATGGCCGCGCTCGGCATTCCCACCTCCCGCGCCTTGTGCATCATCGGATCGGACATGCGGGTCATGCGCGAGATGCCCGAACCGACTGCCGTCGTCACGCGCATGGCCCAAAGTTTCGTACGCTTCGGATCATTCGAGCACTGGTTTTACAAAGACCGCAAGGCGGAGCTACAGATACTCGCGGACTATGTAATCGCCCAGAGCTATCCCGAACTGCAGGGGGTGGATCAGCCTTACCGGGCGCTGCTGAGCGAGATTGCACGGCGCACCGCAACGCTGGCCGCCCAATGGCAGGGTGCCGGTTTCATGCATGGCGTGCTCAACACCGACAACATGTCGATACTCGGTATCACGCTCGATTACGGCCCCTTCGGTTTCATGGAAGCCTACAACCCCGCGCACATCTGCAATCACACGGACAGTCAGGGACGTTATGCCTACCGGATGCAGCCGCAGATCGCTGAATGGAATTGCTACGCGCTGGGACAAGCATTGTTGCCGCTGATCGGCGAGCCAGACGATGCGTATGACGCGCTGTCCGTGTTCAAGCCCGCATTTGAAACGAGCATGCAGGCGCTTTGGCAGGCGAAACTCGGATTCAGCAGCGCCCGCGATAACGATAAAGCATTGATCGACCGCTTGCTCACACTGATGGCCGGCAGCCGAGTCGATTTTCCGTATTTCTTCCGGCAGCTTTCCTCGCTCGGCATCACTCAGACCGATCACGATGAGACCTTGCGTCAGCTTTTCATTGATCGCGCTGCCTTTGATGCCTGGCTGGCAGAGTACCGGCAAAGGCTGCAGGCGGAAAACAGCGCGGACGCTGCTCGCAGGCTTGCAATGAATCGTGTGAATCCCAAATACGTGCTGCGTAATTACCTCGCGCAAATCGCTATCGACAAGGCTCACAACAAGGATTTTTCGGAAGTCAGCCATTTGCTGAAACTGCTGCAGCACCCTTTTGATGAACAACCCGAGCATGAGGCTTACGCTGCTTTGCCACCGGACTGGGCGGCAGGCATTGAAGTCAGCTGCTCATCGTAGAGGGCCTATCAAAACGCCGCTCGCGTTGTTGCGCCGCCTTGCCGTACAGGCGTACTGTCTGCGGCGACGCCCTTGCAGGACGCGTACTGGCTTACAAGCCATTACCGTTTCGCTGGCGCGCAGCAAGCTGCACGAATTCCCAGCTGCACCCTAGCCAGCGGCGTTTTGATAGAGCTTCTTAGTCAACCACTTTTCAGACGGGCCCGGAATTAATGATGGATCGTAAAAAAATAGTGCGTACAGACGCCGAATGGCGTGCGTTACTGGAACCGATGTCCTATGAAGTTACGCGTCACGCAGCGACCGAGCGCGCGTTTACCGGCGAGTTCTGGGATCATCATGAACATGGCATCTACCAGTGCGTCTGCTGCAGCACGCCGCTGTTCGAATCGGACACCAAATTTGATTCCGGTTGCGGCTGGCCGAGTTATTTCCGGGCGATTGATCCGACCCACGTGGCAGAGCGAACGGATCAGAGTTACGGCATGGTCAGAACCGAAATCCTCTGCAACGTCTGCGATGCGCATCTCGGTCATGTATTTCCGGATGGCCCGCCACCCACCGGCCTGCGCTATTGCATTAATTCGGCAGCACTGACCTTCATTCCTTCCCCTTAGGCTGATTGCATTATGAAACTTTTGTTCGACCTGTTTCCGGTCATTCTGTTTTTTCTGGTTTTCAAAGTCGCCGGCGCCAATCCGGAGGCAGCGCAAGACTTTGCGGCACAGTATCTGTCGGCACTCATATCCGGCGGTGAAGTGAGTGCCGCTCAGGCGCCGATACTGCTGGCGACCGCCGTTGCCATCCTGGCGACGGTAGCGCAGATTATTTGGTTATTGGCGCGACGCAAGGCGGTGGATCCGATGCTCTGGGTGTC
>JBILCO010000173.1:0-5211 GCA_044353075.1 Burkholderiaceae bacterium | reverse complement strand
TGACACCATTCCTTCACATCCGTACTACACCACCAAAGATATATTCGGTGTGTCGGTTTTCCTCTTGATCTTCAGTACGGTAGTCTTCTTCGCGCCAGAGTTTGGTGGCTACTTCCTCGAATACAACAACTTCATCCCGGCTGACCCGCTAAAGACGCCGTCGCATATTGCGCCAGTGTGGTACTTCACGCCGTTCTACTCGATCCTGCGTGCGGTCACCTCACAGTTCATGTCAGCGCTCATTTTGTTCGCTATTGCTTATGCTGCGTTGATTGTATTTCGTACGCGCTTGCCCCAGATGATCAAGAACGGTGTCGTGGGTGTGACTGTGGTTATTGTCATTGGCATGTTGGTGTTTGATGCCAAGTTCTGGGGCGTCGTGTTGATGGGCGTCTCCGTTCTTATTCTTGCTGGTCTGCCTTGGCTTGATCATTCACCGGTAAAGTCCATTCGCTACCGTCCGGATTGGCACAAGATTGTTTATGCCGTATTTGGCATCACCTTTTTAGTGCTCGGTTATCTCGGTGTTCAAGCGCCAACCGCGATCCGTACATTGGTAGCGCAGGTCGGCACCCTTATCTACTTCGGCTTCTTCATGCTCATGCCGTGGTGGAGCGCCATGGGCGAGTTCAAGCCAGTGCCCAAGCGCGTGAACTTCCAGCCGCACTAAGCCGCAAAGGAACAAGAATGAACATCTTAAAAAAAGTAATGGCGGTAATGGTGCTTGCACCAGTTCTTGCTGCGGCCTCTGACGCAGGTCACCCTCTGGATCGTGCGCCGGATCGCAGTAGTGATTTGACGGCGCTGCAAAACGGCGCCCGTCTGTTTGTCAACTATTGCTTGAATTGTCATTCAGCATCGTTGGTTCGCTACAACCGCTTGCGCGATATCGGTTTGTCAGACGAGCAAATCCGTGACAATCTTCTCTTCACCTCCGACAAGGTCGGTGATCTGATGAAAAGCAATCTGAGTGTGACCGATTCGAAAGCCTGGTTTGGCGCCGCGCCGCCGGATCTGTCACTGATCGTTCGGGCTAAGTCCTCGGGCGAAGGTTCGGGCGCGGATTATGTTTACACCTATTTGCGGACCTACTATGCCGACGAAGGCCGTGCCACGGGGTGGAACAACCTCGCCTACCCGAATGTGGGTATGCCGCACGTGCTCTGGGAGTTGCAGGGTGTTCGCAAGGCGAAGTTCGTGGACCAGAAGGATCCGCATGATGCGTCCAAAACCGTGCACAAATTTGCCGGTTTTGAACAGGTCAAGGCGGGCAAAATGACTTCACAGGAATACGACACGGCAATGGCTGACCTCGTCGGTTACATGGAGTGGATGAGCGAGCCGGTCAAAACCAAGCGTCAGCAGATTGGCGTCTGGGTGTTGTTGTTCATGGCCCTGCTGGTGCTGCTGACCTGGCGTTTGAACGCCTCGTTCTGGAGAGAAGTCAAATAGTAGCCCTGTATTTTCGGCCTGCTGTGATCGCCGCCCAAGCGATCAATGGACTGGGCAGAAAAGCAGATATAGATGCGTGGGTGAGGCGGCGTGCTGCCTCACCCTCTTTGTTTCA
Organism: Burkholderiaceae bacterium; assembly: GCA_044353075.1. Classification (GTDB taxonomy): domain Bacteria; phylum Pseudomonadota; class Gammaproteobacteria; order Burkholderiales; family Burkholderiaceae_D; genus Pernthalerella. Next base: position 3,644 of record JBILCO010000173.1, on the reverse strand, counting down.
AAGGAACTGACATCATGATGGTCCTCTATTCGGGTACAACCTGCCCATTTTCACAACGATGCCGCCTCGTCTTGTTCGAGAAGGGAATGGATTTCGAAATCCGCGATGTGGATTTGTTCAACAAGCCTGAGGATATTTCGACCATGAATCCTTACGGCCAGGTTCCCATTCTGGTCGAACGGGAACTGGTGTTGTATGAGTCGAACATCATCAATGAATACATTGATGAGCGCTTTCCCCATCCGCAGCTCATGCCTGCCGATCCTCTAATGCGCGCTCGTGCCCGTCTGATGCTGTTCAATTTTGAAAAAGAATTGTTCGTTCATGTGCACGCGCTGGAAAATGAAAAATCACGGTCAGCCGAGAAAAGCCATGAGAAGGCGCGTAGCGAAATCCGTGACCGCCTGACCACGCTGGCACCGCTGTTCCTCAAGAACAAGTACATGCTGGGCGAGGAATTTTCGATGCTGGATGTGGCCATAGCCCCTTTGCTCTGGCGCCTTGACCACTATGGTGTGGAACTGTCCAAGACGGCAGCACCATTGATGAAATATGCGGAGCGCATATTCTCGCGGCCGGCTTATATTGAAGCACTCACACCCTCCGAGAAGGTGATGCGGCGCTGATGGCTACAGCCTGCGGGCCCTGGGTCCGCCGCCTGTGTCGGTAGGGCTGTTGGTACGTCTTTTTGCTCCGGTATTTTTTTGAGTGCGTCTGTCTGATGTCAGAAACTTCGACAAAACCTTATCTGTTGCGTGCACTGTACGAGTGGTGCACTGATAACGGCTACACCCCGTATATCGTGGTGGTGGTGGACGCCAGTACGCGGGTGCCCGCCGAATTTGTGAAGAATGGCGAGATCGTTCTCAACCTCAGCTTCGATGCGACCGCAAACCTGAAGATAGATAATGACGTTATCTATTTCAAGGCCCGTTTCGGTGGTGTTGCGCGGGAAATTGAAGTGCCAGTCGGGAATGTCAGCGCTATCTATGCGCGGGAAAACGGTCAGGGCATGAGTTTCGAGGTGCAGCGTGAAGAAGAGCGCACGAGCAAGAAAAAGCCGCGGAGTGACCGAGCGAAAACCTCAGGACCCAAAATCTCTCCCTTGCTTTCTGCGGTACCGCCGGTGCCGGCAGATGCTGAAACATCGTCCGGCGACGACCAGCCGCCTGACCCGCCACCCAAGGGCGGCAAACCAAGACTGACACGGATTAAATAACGTATAATTTCGGCTTTTCAGTGGCCGGCTTAGCTCATCAGGTAGAGCACTTGATTTGTAATCATGGGGTAGCGGGTTCGAGTCCTGCAGCCGGCACCACAGTACATCAATCGCCGTTATTTCTAACGGCGTTATTTCCTCCCGGCGGTTCATTGTGCAGCCCAGCGGATATCACGTTGGTATAACACCGGTATAGCAGCGCCGAGCGTTAGCGGGAAGTCCGGCGACGGTCAACGCCTGAGAAGGGCAAGGTCACATGCCGCGTGATTGGGACGTTCAGTAGTGATTTGGCATGCATGTCGAGCACGTTGATCGCGACAGTGGCGTCCCTGCTTTCGAAGCCATTAACCAGAAGGCTATGTCTGAGAATCCCGATGACCTCTTCGTAGGCCTGGAGCGTGAGGTTGAGGGCCGCGTAGCTGTGCTTCGGCAAGTTGGGGCTGAATGTCGACGTGGTATGTCCGAGAGCCAATGCCACCAACGCCACGTTGCATGCCAACACCTGCTGTGTGGACATGCCCTCAAAAAAGCGCCGCAAAGATCTGGTAGTCAGCATCCTGGTGGTGATCTCTTTCACCACACTGGTGAGCAGCGGCGGGCCGCCATACTTTTTGTAGAGGTTCGGTATTGGATCGGCCATCGCCCACCTCGATGGTTACAATTATAGTTACTTTAGGTTAACACAATCCCCAGCCACGCGTGTCACGGCCACGAGCCGGTTTCCGAAAAACGGTTTCTTAGCGGGCTTTGAGTCGATCTGTTGAGCTAGGCATCAAGCCATTTGGCGGCAAGCTCACATAAAAAAGCCCAGACCTAGGTCTGGGCTTGTTTCCTGCATGAACATCTTCAGCAGCACTTCGGCACGCGACCGCTGCCCCCGTAACGCGCATCCTGACGCTCTCGGAAGAATGCCTCGTAGCTCATTGCGGGCTGGTCCGGGTGATTTTCCTGCATGTGATTAAGGTAATTATCGTAATCAGGCAGGCCCACCATCAGCCGGGCAGTTTGCCCGAGATAGGCACCAAATTTTCCGAGTTCTCCGAACATTGCGTCTCCTTTGGGATCAGGCGTTGGCCGCTCCGACGGGCACCGCTGGCGCCTCTTCCGAGGTGGGTTTGTCTGATCGCAGCGCCTGCAGGCAGGCGCGGATGCTAAAGAACAGGATCGACAGCACCACCGCCATGAAAATTGCCGCCAGCGTCGCATCAATATAGTCATTCATGATGATTTGCTGCATCTGCTCGGGTGATTTTGCAGGCGGTAGAACTTGCCCTTCGGCTGCCGCGGTTTTGAATTTTTCCGCGTGGGCCAGAAACCCAATACGCGGATTTTCATGGAACAGCTTTTGATAACCGGCCGTCAGCGTACAGATCAGTAGCCAGACGGTGGGTACCAGCGTGACCCAGGCGAATCTCTCGCGCTTGAGTTTAAACAGCACGACCGTACCCAGCATCAGCGCAACGGCGGCCAGCATCTGATTGGAGATCCCGAACAGCGGCCACAGGGTATTGATGCCACCCAGCGGATCGACCACGCCCTGATACAGGAAGTAGCCCCAGGCACCCACGCAGAGCAGGGTCGCCATCGCACCGGCCACCAAGCCCGGCAATGCTTTGAATGGCGGCACCAGCGTGCCGATCAGGTCCTGCAGCATGAAGCGTCCGACGCGCGTACCTGCATCGACAGCGGTCAGAATGAACAGCGCTTCAAACAGGATGGCAAAGTGATACCAGAAAGCCATCATCGCCTGTCCACCGAGGACACTGGAGAAAATCTGCGCCATACCGACTGCGAGTGTCGGTGCGCCACCGGTGCGGGAAATGATTGTTGTTTCACCGACGTTAGCTGCAGTTTGCTGCAACATCTCTGGCGTAATCATGAACCCCCATTGACTGATCGCCGCTGCCGCGCTTTCGGGGCTGGTGCCGATCAGTGCGGCGGGGCTGTTCATCGCGAAGTAAACGCCCGGCTCGATGATGCTGGCAGCCACCAGTGCCATGATCGCCACAAACGATTCCATCAGCATGCCGCCGTAGCCGATGTAGGGCGCATGCATTTCGTTCTCCAGCAGCTTGGGCGTCGTGCCCGAAGAGATCAGTGCATGGAATCCGGACACTGCGCCGCAGGCAATGGTAATGAACAAGAACGGAAAGAGTGTTCCCGACCATACTGGACCGGAGCCATCGATGAACCTTGTGACGGCGGGCATTTTCAGATCAGGTGCCACAAACAGGATGCCCAGCGCCAGACCGACAATTGTGCCGATCTTCAGGAAGGTCGACAGGTAGTCGCGCGGTGCCAGCAGCAGCCACACGGGCAACATCGATGCGACAACGCCGTAAGCCAGCAGCATCCAGGTGAGTTGCTGACCATTGAAGGTAAACGCAGGACCCCAGACCGGATCGGCAGCTACCTGACCACCGAC
>JBILCO010000160.1:0-5540 GCA_044353075.1 Burkholderiaceae bacterium | reverse complement strand
TGAGGGAACGCGTTTGTCAGATTCCGCCGGTCATGCGCTCGCAGACATCCGGCGTATTTCGCATCATCTTGCCGAACTCATCAGCGGTATTTCGGCCTCCGCTGTTGAACAGGCGAGTCTCGCGGATGGTGTGGCGCGCAATATTGAGAGCATTCTCACCGTGACCGAGCATACCCGTCACGGCACCCAGCAAACAGCCTCTTCGGTACAAGAACTCGGCGAACTGGCATCCGAGCTTGAGCGCGCGATTGCACGTTTCCGGATTGTCGCCTGAGCCAGCCCTTCGGAAAACTGATCAATGAATTTTCCTGAGCGCGTTACTGTCGTGGCACAGGACTGTCTGCTGCCGGTGTTCACGGAGATAGTGCGTTCGTTGCGGCAGGTCGTGCAGCACCTGGCGCTGGCGAACACCAATACGAACGTCAATGCAACTGCCAACGATACCGATCGTGCGGCCATGATGACATCCATGGGGGTGACCCTCGGCCAGGTAGAAGCCGCCTTCACCCTGACAGGCACGGACAGTCTGGCGGCCATCACGTCGTTGTGTCAGCGTCTGATGATCCGCCTCTCAGAGGAGCCGTCACTGTTCTCCGCCGGTCTGGCCAATACCTTGCATCAGGCGTTGAGTACGTTGCTCGACGCGACGGATCGTCTGCTTTTGCAGCAGCCGGTGTCGGTTACATGGCTTTTGCCTTGCTGGACTGCACTGGCTGCGTGGGATCGCACGGGACAAACACATCCATCGGCGCTGTTGTCTTTGCAAGCGGATTACACAAGGCTGGCATCGGTGGCAGTGCCTGAGGAAGTGGCATTCCTGTCCGATTCGCGCGGTGAATTCGAACGCGCTCTGTTGCGCTACCTGCGTTCGGAGTCGCCCGAGGAAGTGACGCAGGCAGCGCAGCGCATGACACTGGTGATTGCGGCGATTGCCTCTCGCCAGCAGTCTGCGGAGGAAAATGCCGGCTGGCGGGTTTTGCATGCAGCGACCGGCTTGATCGCGATCGGCGGTATTCGGGATGTCGCGTTGGCAAAAAAAATTCTGGCAGCGACAGGGCGAGTGATACGTCACCTCGGGCCTGCAGGATCGCTGCCGGTACCGGCTACCCTGGTCAGGGAGGCATTATTCGCGATGGCGACGGCCAGCATTCACACCACCGAATCGGCTGCAGTGGCTCAGGCATTCGACCTGGTGTCCCAGCTGCCGTCCGGTGATACGGCAGGTCAGCTTGCAGATCAGGTCGCTGCTGAGGTCGTGGCAGCAGGCAACCCGCTGACGAATCCGCTAGCCATCAAAGCCGTCAGCGATGAAATCAAGGCATTGATTGCCTGCCTTGAGGCAACGGGCCGATCGGATTTGCCGACTCCGGCACAACTCGATGCGCTGATTGCTCTCGGCAGGGAGCTGCCGGGGTTTGACCGTATTGCGGTCGCGCTCTCGCATCTGCAGACGCGGTTGTCGTCGAATGCTGTGCATCCCGACCAGGGGCTGGCAATCGCGGCTTGTCTGCTGAGTTTGCAGCACTGGACAGAGCGCTGGAATGCGGCCACGGGTATGCCCATTGCTCAGGCAATCGCCGCTGCGCTGGATGCCATCGGCGATCAGGAACATCTTCCCGCGTGGTGCACGCTTCATCGGATGGGTATTGCTTTGCAAATGCCCTCGGTGCTGGCGGCATTAACGCAGGCACTGACCGACAGCCTGATCGTCGCCGAGCGTCAAACAGAGCATCTGATCGATGAAGTGCATACCCCTTCCGAACATCAGTCTGCGCTTGCCCTGATTGACCATCGATTCTCGGCAATGCAGGCTGCACTGCACTTGCTGGGTGATTCGGCCATCCTGGGGCATCTGGAAAAGGTTCCCGAGCAGCTTCGGCTACTTTTTACCGACACCACCCCCGATCAGGATCCGTTGGCACGTGACAGATTCGCACAGCAGTTCGTTCATCTGTTTTCTCTGATTGCCGCGATACCTTGCACGCAGGCGATCGAGACCGGCGATAGCGATTGTGCTGATGATCGAGATCATGATCCTGCATCAGTGACTGATGAGGAAAATCGCCAGAATCAGCACGCATGGGATAACACGCAGAGTTTGCATGTCATTTTTCTGGAAGAAGCACATACCCGTCTTCGTCAGATCCGGGAATTGCTTCACGCACCCGATACGGACGATGCGGCTGTCTTTGCAATGGCTGCCAATGCGGCGCATGCACTTGCCGGATGTTCAGCGACCGTTGGCTTGTCGGAGATGCGTCAGCTCGCGATGGCGATGGAGGCAGTGCTTTCGTCCCTTCACGCCAGCGAGAACAGGCGCGATGCGACCGCGTTGCCGCTGCTTCGTGAGGCGCTGCAGGCGCTTGAACAAATACTCGCCGATTGGTCATCGGGAGCGGTGTCGCAGGTGCCGCCCGTGCTATTCGAACGCCTGCTTGCACTATCCCTGGCATTGCCCGAGTCCGCCGCTGATACAGACACCGACCAGACTTGCCCGCTGCTGCCGGACACACCTGGTACGCAAGCGCTGGATGCTGTCGGCGAAACGCCTTTGCCTTGCCAGGATCACGCAGAGCAACCGGTAGCAGCGTCGAGGGAAAAGCCGGATCAGGCAAGCACTCAGACGCCGTCGAACCCACTGACTGCCCCGGTGCTGACTCTAGCGCCGGCAATAACAACACAGGCACCCACGCTGAACCGGTCAGCCGAGTCTGGGGCCGACGCCGTCGATGATGAGCTGCATGAAATTTTCCTCGAAGAGGCGGCTGATCTGATGCCGCAGCTGGATCAGCTGCTGCGTCAGTGGATAGCCGAGCCTTCCGACAAAGAAGCACCTGCGCAGATGCTGCGCATTCTTCACACATTAAAAGGCAGCGCGCGTATGGCCGGCGAGGTGGCGCTGGGGGATGCGCTGCATCGCATGGAACAAACCGTCGATGAACTTTCGCGCTGCGCTTCGCCGGAGACCGCCGCCCTGCGCAGTCTCGAAGCGACGCTGGATCAGTGCCTGCAGCCTTTCGTGCCGGCCACCCCGCTGGCCTTGTCGGCCTCCGCCGATATCCGCCACAGCGGGCTGAAGTCGTCCCTTGGCACAACGGACGCAGAGATTCCCGGTGATAACGTCAACAGGGCCAAGCTGCCTGCTGCCGCTGAGGACCTTGTCGCTGTTGAACCTCGGGGAAAAACGCCGGCGCCGTTACAGCTGCGTGTACGCGCAGATTTTCTGGACCGAATCACCCGTTCCGGCGCGGAGCTGCTGGTTGGCAGTTCTCGTCTGACGAATGAATTGCAGCTGCAACGGCAATCGGTCACTGATCTTTCGGACAATCTCGGGCGTTTGCGATCCCAATTGCGTGAACTCGACATTCATGCCGAGTCGAACATCGCCTCCGGTGCCATTCAAAACACGGCTGCCGGATTTGATCCGCTCGAATTTGACCGCTACACCCGTTTGCACGAGCTGACGCGCATGATGGCCGAAAGTCTTGCCGACATGAGTAGCCTGCAGAGAACCCTGTCACGCCAGCTGGATAATACCGTGCTGACTGTGACCGCTCAGGGACGTCATGCGCGGGGTTTGCAATCAGATTTACGGCGGGTGCGGATGCTGCCCTTTGCCAGTCTGAGCGGGCGTCTCCAGCATTTGCTGCGTCAGGTCGCGCGTGACAAAGGCTGCGCTGTCGTGCTCGACATGGACGGCGGCAACGTCGAAGTCGATCGGGGTGTGCTGGACCGCATCACGGGTCCGCTGGAGCACTTGCTACGCAATGCGGTCGCGCATGGCATTGAAAGCCCGGCGGAACGTCTGTCACTGGGCAAGGCCGCAAGCGGACAAATCAGTATGACCTTGTCGCAGCAGGGAAATGGTTTGCTGCTGCAGATCAGGGATGACGGCCGCGGGCTGGACTATCAGCGCATTCGCCAGCGTGCTGTCACGCTGGGTTTGCTGGGGCCGGATACGCATCCCGATCAGGCCGTTTTGTCCCAGCTGATTTTCGAGCCAGGGTTTTCAACCGCGAGTGAAATTACCGAGCTCTCTGGTCGCGGCATCGGCATGGATGCGGTACGTGCAGCCGTCATCGCGCTCGGCGGTCAGATAAAAATCACCAGTACGCCGGGCGAAGGGACTTGTTTCATGCTGAGCCTGCCGCTGACACTGGCGACCATGCAGGTGGTGTTGGTCACGGCCGGTTCACGCGACGTGGCCATTCCCGCCACGCTGGTGCAGCAAGTGCTGCAACTCGCGTCGGCAGAGTTGTTGCACGCACGCCAGACCGACGGGCTTGCCTGGCAGGGACGTCAGCTGCCCTTGCACCGGCTCACAGGTCTGCTGGGCGAACCGGTGGCTGATGCTGAAATTGCACACCGCACACCGGTGGCGATACTCCGACAGTTCGATCATGAACTGGCCATTGAGCTCGATGCCGTGGCCGGCCACCGTGAGGTGGTCGTCAAGAATCTCGGACCTCAGCTGGCGCAGGTGCCCGGTCTGGCCGGTGCGACGGTGTTGGGCGACGGCAGTATCACGCTAATCATCAATCCCTTGCCGTTACCCGAATTCGTTGCAACCCATGCGGTTCATTCCCAAGCCCTGTTGTCATCCGAGGTCCGGATAAAACAGGCACCCCGAATTCTTGTCGTTGATGATTCACTCACCGTGCGACGCGCCAGTCAGCGTTTGCTCGAACGTCATGGTTATACCGTTACGCTGGCACGCGACGGGTTCGATGCGCTGGGACAGTTGCGTCTTTATCAGCCGGCCGCCGTGTTACTGGATATCGAAATGCCCCGCATGGACGGTTTCGAATTGCTCACCGCCTTGCGCGACGATCCGCGCTGGCGTGATCTCCCGGTGGCGATGATTACCTCGCGCACCGCAGAGCGACATCGCGAACATGCCATGAAGCTGGGTGCGACGGCTTACCTCGGCAAACCATTTGTGGAAGAAGAATTGCTGGGTTTATTGACGCAATGGCTTGCGCCGGCCGCCGCCGAGGATAAGCTCAATGTCGCCTGAGCCGCTGAATCGGTAATCAGCGACGGCACCAGCATCATTTTTCCTGAACCGGAGGCGCAAATGAAGCTTGCATGGGTGACTGACCGAAGCATGACCGGCATGAATCGTCCGCATGACCGGATCGCTCTGGTCTTGCAGGGAGGTGGTGCGCTGGGTGCTTATCAGGCGGGCGCGTTCGAGGAATTGTCGGATACCGCCTATCAGCCGGACTGGATCGTCGGCGTGTCGATCGGCGCCATCAATGCCGCGATTATTGCGGGTAACCCACCCGAACGTCGTGTCGAGCGTTTATCAGAATTCTGGCATCAGGTTTCTTCAGGGTTGCCGGGGTTTTCTGAAAACAGTCTCCTGCTGCCCTGGTTACGTGCGATGACAGAAGTAAGCGAGCCGAGAGCTGCGTTCAGCCAATGGAGCGCATGGCACGCCGCATTACTGGGGATACCCGGCTTTTATCAGCCACGCATACCGCCGCCGCCATTTCAGCCCGAGGGCACGCCGGGGGCACTCAGTCTTTACGACACAA
>JBILCO010000035.1:0-11455 GCA_044353075.1 Burkholderiaceae bacterium | reverse complement strand
ACAACGCCGCTGCGCAAGACGCTCGAATCGCTGATTGACTTTGATCTCCTCAATGACGGATCAATCCGGCTGTCACTGGGCACGGTCAATGTCAGGACCGGCAACTCGCACTATTTCGACAGTACCCAATGTCGTATCGGACCTGAGCACATCATGGCCAGCGGCGCGCTGCCGCCATCGTTTCCGCCCGTGATGATCGATGGCGAAGCCTGGTGGGATGGCGGTATTTTATCGAATACACCCCTGCAGCACGTACTCGATATGCGCCGCAAAAACGAATGCGTGCTGATTTTTCAGATTGATTTATTCAACGCGCGCGGTGCAGTACCGAAAACCTTCGATGAAGTACTCAAGCGTCAAAAAGATATTCTGTATTCCAGTCGCACACGCTACACCAGCAATATGGTGGCTGAAATCACCAACACCCGGCGCGCGATTTGCGATCTGATTGCCAAGCTTCCGGAGGACTTGAAGGATGATCCTGAAGTCCGTCATCTCGATGAATTTGCCCGGGTCGCACCGGTTGATCTGGTGCACCTGATTTATCGTCCCGGTCCGCATGAGCGCGAATCGCTGGATTATGAATTTTCACGCGTGTCAGTGCTCGAGCGCTGGGAGGCGGGCCGACGCGATCTGCGCGACACGCTGATGCACCCCGAATGGCTGAAGCATGCAGGGCAGGCGAGTGGTGCGACTCAGTACGATCTCACCCATCATAGTCGCGCCGTCAGTAAAACGGCCGAGTGAGATGCGTCGTCAAAAATCCGTCCGAAAGGCTTCAAAAAAAACCGCTCGCGTCCTAGTGCCGCCTTGCCCTATTTTTTTACCACCGCATAGCGCTCCAGTGTCCGCTTGCGTGCCTCGTCATGCGCGACGATCGGTCTTGGGTAGTCTTTGCCCAGTGTCACCCGGGCACCGCTGAGCACCATCTCAGGCGCCAGCCAGGGCGCATGAATATGTTTACGATCGAGCCCGGCCAGTTGCGGCAGGTAGCGTTTGATGAATTTGCCTTCGGCGTCGAATTTTTCCGATTGCGTGATGGGATTGAAAATCCGGAAATAAGGCTGCGCATCGCAGCCGGATGACGCTGCCCACTGCCAGCCGCCGTTATTAGCAGACAAATCGAAATCATTGAGCTGACGTGCGAAGTAGGCTTCGCCGCGCTGCCAGGCGATGCCCAGATCTTTGATCAGAAAGCAGGCCGTCACCATGCGCAGGCGATTGTGCATATAGCCGGTCTGGTTCAGCTGATGCATCGCTGCATCGACCAGCGGATACCCGGTTCGGCCCTCACACCAGGCGGCAAACGCGGCATCCGCCGCCGGGCCTTCTTCCCAGGAGATACGATCGTATTCAGGTTTGAACGCACGTTCGGTGACGCGCGGATGATGATGCAGAATCATGAAATAAAAATCCCGCCATACCAGCTCGGACAGCCAGACAGCTGCGCCCTCACCGCCGGTGCCCGCCTGCATGGCCTGCATCGCATGGCGGGCCAGCGCGCGAATCGACACCGTCCCAAAGCGCAGGTGTACTGACAGATACGACGGCCCTTTCACTGACGGAAAATCACGCGCAGCACCATAGCGTGGCAGGCGCGGCAGAAAATCATCGAGCAGTGTTTGTGCACCCAGCATGCCCGGTTGGATATGGAGCGCCGCAAGATCGCATTCCTCGAAACCCATCTCGGCCAGTGTCGGTATGACGCCTGCAGGCGGGGGCGCAAGCTGCGATTTTTTCGGTGTGCAATCGAAGGCTTCCAGCAAGGACAGATTGAATCCGCCCGAGGGTAGCTGGAATTTTTTCAGCCAGGCATTCTTGTATGGGGTGAATACCGACATCGGCTTGCCCATCTGCGACAACACCTCGTTTTTTTCATGAATCACCTGATCTTTGCTGGTCAGTAGCGCGCAGCCCTTTTTCTTCAGCGCCTCAGCGACCGTCTGGTCGCGTGCCAGTGCTGCCGGTTCATAGTCATGATTGATGAAAACCGCGTTAATGCCCAGCTCGGCAACCAGTTCAGGGATCGCAGTTTCTGCGCGCGCATGTCGCACGATCAGGCCACCGCCATGTTCGCGCAACGCAGCATCGAGCTCGATCAGGCTGGCATGAATGAAGGCGACACGGCGATCCCGCTGGCCATGTTCCCGCAATGGATCCAGAATATCCTTGTCAAAAATGAAAGCGCAATACACAGTCCGGCTGCTTTGCAGCGCATGATGGAGCGCCGCATGATCAAAATTGCGCAAGTCGCGGCGAAACCAGACCAGTGATTTATCGTAGTGGCTCATGAGGGCGCAGCGGGCTTGAATCGGAAAGCCGGCAGTGTAGCCTTTCCCGCCGAAAGCGGCGCAGGTCGGCGGCGCGGACTTTCTCCGGCTGCCGCAGTCAAAGCTGATAAAATTCGGCCCATGGCCAAGCAAGGCAAGTCTTACTCCACTTCGTCCTCCGCGTCAGATGCGGAAGCCAGCGATTTTTCTTCCTCTGCCGCACCCACTGACCCATCGACCGACACCGCGCAGCTCCAGCTGGCCGATCACTTCCTGATCGCCATGCCATCCATGCTCGATCCGGTGTTTGGCGGTACCGTGGTGTATATCTGCGAACATCATGTCGGTGGCGCACTCGGCGTCATCATTAATCGTCCGACGGACATGACCATGGATATCTTGTTCGAGCGACTCGAACTGTCGCTCGAAATCAATCCGCATGTGCCGCTGCTGCCGGGCGCGCCCGTCATGTTCGGCGGTCCGGTACAGGTCGAGCGTGGTTTTGTGCTGCATGCCCCCAGCACTGTCTACAATTCATCGCTGACCGTATCGGATGAGGTGGCGCTCACGACATCGCGCGACGTGCTCGAGGCGGTTTCCAGCGGACAGGGGCCGCAGCAGCTGCTGGTCACCCTCGGTTGTGCCGGCTGGAGCGCCGGTCAGCTCGAAGAAGAAATCCTGCGTAATGGCTGGCTGACCGTGCGTGCTGATCCGGCGATCATTTTTGACACCCCGATTGAATCACGCTTCGTCGCCGCAATGAATTTGCTGGGCATCGATCCCAACCGGCTGAGCGGAGAAGCGGGGCATGCGTGAGGCGCCTGTCTTTTTCTGCGCATGATGACCGTGCTGGCTTTTGATTTCGGGTTCAAGCGCATCGGCGTTGCGGTCGGCAACACCTTGATACGGCAAGCGCAGCCCTTGCAGGTCATCAACGAAGCGACCAATGACGGCAAGTTCGATGCGATTGCGCAGTTGCTCGCCGAGTGGCAGCCGCAGCGCGTGATCGTCGGTCTGCCACTGCATCCGGACGGTGCTGAACACGAGATGAGCGTGCGCTGCCGGCGCTTCGCCAACCAGATTCACGGTCGTTTTGGCATTGAGACCGTATTGATCGATGAACGCTACACGTCGGCGGTGCTGATACAGCGTCGTGGCCAGCACGTCGATCACGAAGCCGCTGCTCTGATACTTCAACAATATTTTGATGCCCATGAATCCCACTGAACTCGACGCCGAAGCGCTCTTCACGCAACTCGAGCAAGCCGTTGGTGCCGGACTGGCCGGTACCTCGCGGCTTGCGATTGTCGGCATCTATTCCGGCGGCGCATGGATCGCTGAACGTCTGGCGACATCGCTCGGCGTGGCGGACCTGGGCTTTGTCGATGTCTCGTTTTATCGCGACGATTATGCCGAGCGCGGCCTGCATGCCGAGGTCCGACCCAGTCAGATACCTTTCGATGTCGAGGACGCGACCATCCTGCTGGTTGATGACGTGCTCTACACAGGTCGCACCACGCGAGCTGCGATTAACACGCTGTTCGACTATGGCCGTCCCGCCCGCATCATGCTGGCGGCGCTGGTCGACCGGGGCGGACGTCAGCTGCCGGTGGCGCCCGACTTTGTCGCGCAGACAATCACACTCGCAGACGATCAGCAACTCGTGCTGCAAAAATCCGATGATGGCCGTTTCTCACTCTCCATAGACCATGCATAACCCGCAACTTAATAAAAACGGCGAGCTGCAGCACCTGATCACGCTCGAAGGTCTGCCGCCCGCCGTCATTACCCGTATTCTGGACACGGCCGCCTCCTTCGTCAGTGTCGGCGATCGCGAAGTGAAGAAAGTGCCCCTGATGCGCGGCAAGAGCGTATTCAATCTGTTCTTCGAAAACTCGACACGCACACGCACCACCTTCGAGATCGCCTCCAAGCGCCTGTCGGCCGATGTGATCAATCTGAATATTTCCGCATCTTCGGCCAGCAAGGGTGAGTCGCTGCTCGATACCATTGATAACCTCGCTGCCATGCATGCGGACATGTTCGTGGTACGTCACGCGCAATCGGGTGCGCCCTATCTGATAGCCCGCCATCTGACAGAAACGCGTCAGGATCATGTGCATGTGGTGAACGCCGGTGATGGTCGTCATGCGCATCCGACCCAGGGTCTGCTGGATATGTATACGATCCGGCACTACAAAAAAGATTTCCGCAATCTGACCGTCGCCATCGTCGGCGACATACTGCACAGTCGTGTTGCTCGATCCGATATTCACGGCCTGACCACGCTGGGTGTGCCCGAAGTGCGCGCGATTGGTCCGCGCACCCTGCTGCCCGGCGGGCTGGAGCAAATGGGCGTGCGCGTTTTCAACGACATGAACGAAGGCCTGAAAGGCGTCGATGTCATCATCATGCTGCGTCTGCAGAACGAGCGCATGAATGGCGCACTGCTGCCATCGGCGCAGGAATATTTCAAAAGCTACGGCCTGACGCCTGAGCGACTTGCACTGGCCAAACCGGATGCGATCGTGATGCATCCCGGGCCCATGAATCGCGGTGTCGAAATTGATTCAGCCGTCGCCGATGGCGAACAGGCGGTGATTCTTCCCCAAGTAACGTTTGGTATTGCGGTGCGTATGGCCGTGATGAGCATGCTGGCGGGTACCTGAAAAAATTAGCATGAGACTTCAACTAAAAAATGGCCGCGTCATCGACCCGGCGAACCAGATCGATGCGGTACAAGATCTCTTTATCGCCGACGGAAAAATAGCCGCAGTCGGTGTGGCACCTGCCGGTTTTCAGGCCGATCAGGTCATTGATGCCAGCGGACTGATCGTCGCGCCCGGACTGGTGGATCTGTCGGTGCGACTGCGCGAGCCCGGTTATGAATACCGCGCCACACTCGAGTCCGAGTTGCAGGCGGCACTCGCCGGTGGTGTGACCAGTTTGTTGTGTCCTCCAGATACGGATCCGGTGCTTGACGAACCCGGGTTGGTCGAAATGCTGGTACACCGCGCGCGTGGCCTGAATCAGTCGCACGTCTATCCGCTCGGTGCGCTGACCATGGGCCTGAAAGGTAAAGAACTCACCGAAATGGCCGAACTGACGGAGGCCGGCTGCGTCGGTTTTTCACAAGCCGAAGAGAGTATTGGCGACACCATCGTGCTCATGCGCGCGTTGCAGTATGCGCAGACCTTTGCTTACACTGTCTGGCTGCGTCCGCAGGATCCCCACCTCAGTAAAGGTGGTACCGCGCACAGCGGTCCGCTGGCATCGCGCCTGGGCTTGTCCGGCATACCGGTGATCAGCGAGACCATCGCACTGCATACGATCTTTGAACTGATTCGTACGACTGGCACCCATGTCCATTTGTGCCGTGTCTCATCAGCGGCTGGTATTGCGCTGGTACGTGAAGCGAAGGCGGAAGGTCTGCCTGTGACCTGTGATGTGGGTGCGCATCATGTCCATCTGACGGATAACGACATCGGCTTTTTTGATTCGAATGCCCGGCTGTCACCGCCGCTGCGCAGCCAGCGTGACCGCGACGCGATTCGTCAGGGACTGATCGATGGCACGATCGATGCGATCTGCTCCGATCACACGCCGGTTGATGATGATGAAAAACTCCTGCCCTTCGGCGAGGCATCGCCGGGCGCGACCGGTCTGGAACTGCTGCTGTCGTTGTCGCTGAAGTGGGCGACCGAGACGCTGCCGGAAAAAGATCAATGGTCTGCGGCCGTGGCCCGGGTCAGCTGCGATCCCGCTCGTGTCGCGGGCCTGAACGCCGGCAGTCTGTCGGTCGGCAGCACGGCTGATGTCTGCGTTTTCGATCCTCACCATCGCTGGACGGTGAACGCAACGACGCTCACCAGTCAGGGCAAGCATACGCCCTTCATCGGCTACGAATTGCAGGGGCGGGTCAGCCACACGATCGTCTCTGGTCGTCTGGCCTTCAGTCGTACGGCCTGAGTCCGAGTTTGACTTCGAATTTGAGTTCGCGTATGCCCGTGCTTTCACTGGCCAGATTGGCCTTGCATCTGGCGGTCGGTCTGGTGAAAGCGGCGCTGCTTTTCCCCTTGCTTGATGCCGCCGGCCGCGATCGTCGTATCCAGCGCTGGTCGGAGCAACTGGTGCGCCTGTGTGGCCTGAGGTTGCAGTGCGACGCCAGCTTGCAGCTGCAGGCGGCATCCCCCGCACTCATCATCTGCAATCATATTTCGTGGCTGGATATTTTTGTCATCAACTCGATTCATCCCTGTCGTTTCGTCGCGAAATCCGATATCCGCGACTGGCCGCTGATTGGCTGGCTCTGCGATAAATCCGGCACCATTTTCATCGCGCGCGGCAGACAACGTGATGTGCGGCGCATTTATGCCGGGCTGGTGCACAGTATTCATGCCGGTGAGCGCGTAGCATTTTTCCCGGAGGGGACCACGGCATCGCAAGGCACCGTACTGCCATTTCACGCAAATCTTTTCGAGGCAGCGATTGAGGCGCAGGTACCCGTGCAACCCTATGCAATACGTTATGTTGACGCACAGGGTGGACTGCATGCCGCCGCAGATTTTGTGGGCGAAATGAGTTTCCTTGAAAGTGTCATCACCATCATGCAAAACAAAGGCATGAAAGCGGAACTGATTCGTTTGCCTGCGATCGATACGCAGGGCGCCCACCGGCGTGATCTGGCGAAGACGGCGCGCGAGAAGATTGCCGCCGTACTTGGCGTCAGCCCGGATCCTGATGCTGCGGACAATCTACCTGTACCAGCTGTCGAGTCTGCAAACACACTCCGGTGAGCTTGCCGCCCCAGACGCAGCCGCTGTCAATACCCAGCAGCCGTGGCCTCTGTATCAGTCCCAGCGTTGACCAGTGGCCGAAGACGATAGTCACGTCGGAGGTCTGACGCATCGGCACATCAAACCAGGGAAGGTAACCCGCAGGCGGATTGCCCGGTCCTTCCTTGGTGTCAAATTCCATATCGCCCTCAGCTGTGCAAAAGCGCAGTCGTGTCAGGCCATTGACGATGCAGCGTATACGCTCTTCGCCCTGCAACGTATCGCTCCAGCGCAGGGGCGTATTGCCGTACATGGTGCGCAGGAATGCCTGCCAGTGCGGGCCACGTAACTGAGTGGTGACTTCATCTGACAGCGCCATTACCTGCATTGCAGTCCATTGCGGCAGCACACCTGCATGCACGATCAGATGGTCCTGCTCGAACAGCGCCAGCGGTTGCTGACGCAGCCAGGTCAGTAACTCATCGCAATCGGGCGCACTCAGAATTTCCTGCATCGTATCCATGCGTCCGCGCGCCCGCGCGCCGCAGGCGATTGCCAGCAAATGCAGATCATGATTGCCGAGAACCGTGCGGGCTCGGTCGCCCAGTGCTTTGACCAGCCGCAGTGTGCGCAGCGAAGCCGGACCGCGATTGACCAGATCACCGACAAAAATCAGTTGCGCATCCGGTGACTGCTGATCGATGCGTTCCAGCAGCCGTTCGAGGTCGGCGGCGCAACCTTGCAGATCGCCGATGGCGTAAGTTTCCATGGGGTTCAGATGGGTGATGTCGATCAGTTATTCGGGCCGGTGGGGCGCAATCCAGTTCATGAAGGATGGCTTTTCAACGTCACTGGATCCCCCCTTGCAGGGCGCGCACTGGCTTGCAAGCCAGTGCCGTTGCGCGGGCATGCAGCAAGCTGCATGAAACCCCCGCTCCACCCTGCGCCGGGATGACGATTTTGAGGTCAACGGCTTACCCAATGTCATCTCGGCGCAGGCCGAGATCCAGTGACTCTCTTTAGGCACAAGCAGCTTCAAGCTTTCGCTGAGACTCCCACACACAACTGTGGCCCCATTGTAAACGCAGCGCTGATTCGGCTGACCAGGCCTGCTTTTCCCGGGAAAGTCAGGGTCAGTAGCGTAAAATGCGGCTGCAAATCAGTTCTGCATTTTTATCGTATTTCAGAGGCATTTCATGATTCTGGTGACTGGCGGTGCCGGCTTCATCGGCTCGAATTTCGTGCTGGACTGGCTGTCGGCCAATGATGAGCCGGTGCTCAATCTCGACAAGCTGACGTATGCGGGCAACCCCGCTAATTTCGCGTCGCTGTCAGGCGACGCGCGGCATGTCTTCGTACAAGGCGATATCTGCGACCGCGCACTCGTCAGCGCGCTGCTCGACCAGCACCGGCCACGCGCCATCGTTCATTTCGCCGCTGAAAGCCATGTCGATCGCTCGATTCACGGCCCCGGCGATTTCGTTCGTACGAATGTCGATGGCACCTTCAGCTTGCTGGAGGCAACGCGCGCTTATCTGACTGGCTTGACCGATGCCGAGCGCACCGCGTTTCGCTTTTTGCACGTATCCACCGATGAAGTGTTCGGCAGTCTGGGCCCGGACGATGCGCCGTTTTCCGAAACCACGCCCTATGCGCCGAACAGCCCGTATTCGGCATCGAAAGCCGCGTCCGACCATCTGGTGCGTGCCTGGCATCACACCTATGGCCTGCCGGTGGTCACGGGCAATTGCTCGAACAATTACGGACCGCTGCAGTTCCCCGAGAAGCTCATTCCACTGATCATTGCCAACGCACTCGCCGGCAAACCGCTGCCCGTGTATGGCGATGGCCGTCAGGTCCGCGACTGGTTGTACGTTGGCGATCATTGCAGCGCATTGCGTCGCGTGCTCGAAGCCGGTCGTCCCGGTGAGACTTACAACATCGGCGGCTGGAATGAAAAAGCCAACATCGATGTGGTCCACACGCTGTGCGCTTTGCTGGATGAACTCACGCCGGGTGAAGGCTCTTACAGTGAACTCATTACCTTTGTCACCGACCGCCCCGGTCATGATCGTCGCTATGCGATCGATGCCCGCAAGGCAGAACGCGAACTCGGCTGGCGACCGGCAGAAACGTTCGAGACCGGCATGCGCAAAACCGTGCAGTGGTATCTCGATCATCAGGACTGGGTTCGGGAAGTACAGTCGGGAGCGTATATGCAATGGATCGACCGTAATTACAGCCAGCGCAGCGGAGCCACAGGATGAATGACCGCATGAACGAACATACGAACGGCAGCACGAACGGAAGCGCAAGGGACCGGCGCGGCATCATTCTGGCCGGCGGTTCGGGTACGCGCTTGTATCCGGTGACGATGGCGGTCTCCAAGCAGCTGCTGCCGGTATATGACAAGCCGATGATCTACTATCCGCTCACCACGCTGATGCTGGCAGGTATGCGCGACATCCTGCTGATTTCCACACCGCAGGACACGCCGCGTTTCGAGCAATTGCTCGGCGACGGCAATCAGTGGGGCATCAACATTCAATACGCGGTGCAGCCTTCGCCGGACGGTTTGGCGCAAGCCTTTATCATCGGGCGCGAATTTGTCGGCAACGCACTGTCAGCGCTGATCCTGGGTGACAACCTCTACTACGGCCATGATCTGGATGCGCGCTTGAATGCCGCCAATACCCGCTCACAGGGCGCAACGGTGTTTGCTTATCACGTGCTGGACCCCGAGCGTTACGGCGTGGTGGGTTTTGATGCGCAGCGCCGCGCGATCAGCATCGAAGAAAAGCCCGCGAAACCCCAGTCCAATTATGCGGTCACGGGCTTGTATTTCTACGATCAACAGGTGTGCGACATCGCAGCCAGCATCAAGCCCTCCGCGCGCGGCGAACTGGAGATTACCGATGTCAATCGTCTCTATCTTGAAAAAACCCAGCTGCAGGTTGAAGTCATGGGGCGTGGCATGGCCTGGCTGGATACGGGAACCCATGAGTCACTGATGGAAGCCGGGCAGTTCATCGCGACACTGGAAAAACGGCAGGGACTGAAAATTGCCTGCCCTGAAGAAGTCGCCTACCGCAAAGGCTATATCGATGCAGCGCAACTGCAGAAGCTCGCCGAGCCGATGAAGAAAAACAGTTATGGCCAGTATTTGCTGCGCCTGCTCGAAGACAGGGTTTTCTGATCGCATGAACATTGTTCCGACCACGATTCCGGATGTGCTGATCATTGAACCGGCTGTGTTCGGTGACGCTCGCGGATTTTTTTTCGAAAGCTACAATGCGCGGCAATTCGAAACGCTGACAGGTGTGGCGCCGCAATTTGTTCAGGATAATCACTCGCGGTCTGCGCAGGGCGTGCTCCGCGGGCTGCATTATCAGATCCGTCAGCCGCAGGGCAAGCTGGTGCGCGTGATTGCCGGTGAAGTCTTTGATGTCTGCGTCGATTTGCGTCGCAGCTCGCCTTTTTTCGGGCAATCGGTGGCGGTCACGCTCTCTTCTGATAATCACCGTCAGTTATGGATACCACCGGGATTCGCGCACGGATTTCTCGTCACCAGCGAGTACGCGGAATTCGTTTACAAAACGACTGACTACTACGCGCCCGAACACGAGCGCTCGCTGCAGTGGAATGATCCGGCGCTGAAAATCGATTGGCCTTTGCCGGGTGAGCCTTTGCTGTCGGCCAAAGATAAATCCGCCTTGCCCCTCGCGCAGGCTGAAGTCTTCGAATGAAAATACTCGTCACCGGCTGTCATGGTCAGGTCGGGCAGGCGCTTAGTCAGCACCTGCAGGGTCTAGGTGAAATTCATGCAGAGATTCATGCGCTCGGACGCGAGCAGCTTGATCTGGCAGATCCGCTCTCGATCCGACAGGTGATGCAAAACTTGCGGCCGAATATGGTGATCAACGCGGCTGCGTATACCGCGGTCGATCAGGCCGAGTCGGAAGAAGCGCTCGCGATGCGCATCAATGCAGAAGCGCCCGGCATTCTCGCCGAAGAAGCCAAAAAAATAGGCGCATCACTGATTCACTATTCCACTGACTATGTGTTCGATGGCAGTAAACAAGGTGCATGGAGCGAAGACGATGCCGTCTCGCCGCTGTCGGCCTATGGTCGCAGCAAGCTCGCGGGAGAGCAGGCGATTACCGCGGTCGGCATTCCCCACCTGATTCTTCGCACCAGCTGGGTCTATGGCCTGCACGGTAAAAATTTTTTGCTGACCATGCTCAGACTCGCGCAATCCCGTGAGTCGCTCTCTATTGTCGATGATCAGATCGGTGCCCCGACCTGGAGTCATACAATCGC
The DNA here is from genome assembly GCA_044353075.1 of Burkholderiaceae bacterium. Classification (GTDB taxonomy): domain Bacteria; phylum Pseudomonadota; class Gammaproteobacteria; order Burkholderiales; family Burkholderiaceae_D; genus Pernthalerella. The sequence goes on along the minus strand of JBILCO010000035.1, from coordinate 90 downwards.
GGAAGCCACGGCGCGCATCGTCAAACAATGTCCTAGAGCTGAGCAGATCGCTGAACAGAGTGGCATGTATCATTTGTGCGCGATGGGGCA
>JBILCO010000172.1:0-5240 GCA_044353075.1 Burkholderiaceae bacterium | reverse complement strand
ATCGGTGGTGCCGGTCAGCGCCCAGATGGCAACCAGCGCCGGCAGCAGCAGGCAGATGGAGGTGCCCATCAGCACACCCAGATAGATGCGGCCTGATTTCTGTGCCGCTGCGTCGCCGTGATGTGTGACCAGCGGCCAGGTGGCCAGCGTGAGCAATTCGTAAAACAAAAACAGCGTCAGAAAATTGCCGGACCAGGCGATGCCGAGCGTGGCGCAGATTGACAGGGCGAAGAAAACAAAGAAGCGCGTCTGATGCGCTTCCTCGTTGGCCCGCACATAAGCGACCGAGTACAGGGAATTCACCACCCACAATCCCGAGGCCAGCAGCGCAAACAGCAAACCGAGGGGTTCGGGATGCAGTGACAGCGTCAGCCCCGGCATCAGCTCGGCGAGCACCACATCCGGCTGGTCGCCCTGCATGATCGGACCGATCAGCGCTATCACGCAGGCCAGCAGCAAACCGGCGGTCACAAAGGTTATGGTCTCGCGCAGATTCGGATGGCGACCGGCGAGACCGATCAGTAGTGCGCCCGCCAGCGGTATCAGCAGACACAACAACAGCAAGCTGTCGGTCGAAATCATCGCGGCGCTCCCAGCATCAGCTCGACCGCGCCGGTGGCAGCGCCGACGGTGAAGCGTGTATCAATGCCGAAGTAGACCGTGGCTACCACCAGCACCGCAGCAGGCAGCACCAGCGTGAACGGCAATTTGCGAATCAGATGCGCATCGGCGTCCGGCGGTTGCAGGTAGGCGATTTCGACAAAACGCCAGACATAGGCAATTGCCAGCAGCGAGGATGACACGATGAGAAAAGCCAGCCACCACTGACCGTCATTGAAGGCTGCGAGCAGCAGATACCATTTGCTGATGAAGCCATTGGTGCCGGGCACACCAATCAGCGCGAGTCCGGCAATGACGATACCGGCACTGGTCAGCGGCATGGTTTTACCCAGACCCTTGAGATGCGAGAGCTGCGTCGAGCCGATCGCATAGGCAACGATGCCTAGCAACAGGAAGACCGCGCCTTTGGCGATGCCATGATTGAACAGATGCAGTACCGCGGAGAGCAAGCCGGCTTCATTGCCGATGGCAACGCCGAGCATGATGTAACCCACCTGTGCCACGCTGGAGAAGGCAAACAGCCGTTTCAGATCGGTTTGATAAATCGCGACGAAGCTGGCAATGAACATGCCCGACAGCGCCAGCAAAATGATCAGCGGCCGCAGCGGCAACTGTGTGAAGATGTCCTGTCCGAACACCGTGAAATAAAAACGCAGTAGTACATAAATGGCGACCTTTGTTGCTGTCGCTGCCAGAAATGCCGACACCGCTGAAGGCGCATAGGCATAAGCGTTTGGCAGCCACTGATGCAAGGGGAACAGCGCCAGTTTCAGGAAGATGCCCACCGAGATGAAGGCCAGCGCCATCTGTGCCGGGCGGGTGTTTTGCGTCGCATCCAGACGGATAGCCATATCGTTCAGATTCAGCGTACCGGTCAGCAGGTACAGCATGCCGATACCGATCACGATCAGTGTGGCACCGATGGTTCCCATGATCAGATACCGGTAGGCAGCGAACAGGGCTTTGCGCTGCCGGCCCATCGCAATCAACACATAAGTCGATAGCGAGCTGACTTCGAGGAATACAAAAATGTTGAAGGCATCGGCAGTGGCCGTAATGCCCAGCAGACCGGCAAGACACAACGCAAACATCGTGTAGAACAGGTAATGCATGCGCGCCGGCAGCTCGATTTCGATGCTGTGCAGCGAAAAAATCACGGTCAGCAGGGCGGTGGCGCTGACCAGCACCAGCACGAAGGCATTGAGCTGATCAATCCGGTATTCAATGCCCCAGGGCGGGGGCCAGCTGCCGATCGCATAGGAAATGACGCTGCCGTCCTGCACCGAAAACCAGAGCGACAGCGAGATGAACAGGCAGGCTGCAGAGACCACCAGCAGCAAGGCATACGCCAGATGACGTTGCCGCAGCAGCAGCGCCAGCGGCGCCGCGATCAGCGGCAGTACGACCTGCAATACCGGGAAATGATTCGTCATGCGGAAGCCCGGGTTGTGCGCTGATTTTCTGCGGCGATGGACGCTGCATCGGCGAGCTCGTCGGCAAGCTCATCGGCGGCCAGAATGTCCTCTTCCTCGATGCTGTCGTAGGCTTCGCGAATCCGGACCACGAGGGCCAGTCCGAGCGCCAGCGTGGCAACGCCGACCACAATCGCGGTGAGTATCAGCACATGAGGCAGCGGGTTCGAATACACGGTCCACTGAGGGCTCAGAATCGGTGCGGTACCGCCAATCAGCTTGGCCGGGCCGATATAGAGCAGATAGACCGAGGTTTGAAAAATACCCAGACCCACCAGTTTCTTGATCAGGTTGCCGCGTGCGACAACGATGAACAAACCCGACACCAGCAGGATGAAGGTTACAAAATAGGTGTAATAGCCAGTGGCACTCATCTCGGCGCTGTCCTCAGTTCTCAGTCATCCACGGAGCCGCGGGCCGCGAACATATAGAAAATTTTGAGCATCACACCGCACACGGTTAGCGCCACACCCAGCTCGACCCAGAAAATGCCCCGGTGCTGCCCGAGCACGCTGTTCGTATCCAGCACGAAGTAGTCAAGAAAATTTCCACCCATGAACAGGCCGCCCATACCGATGCCGGCATACAGCAACACACCCACGGCCATCATGGATTCCACCAGCCGGTCCGTCAGCACGCGGCGCGCATCAGACAAACCAAAAATCAGCGCGTGAAAAATGATGCCGGCCGCGAAAATCACACCTGCCTGAAAACCGCCGCCCGGACCAAAATCGCCATGAAACTGCACATACAGTGCAAACAGCAGAATGAAAGGAATCAGCAGGCGCGCGACAACTCGCAGTATCAGGTCATTCGTCATCGTCGCTCCCTTTGCGCCGGCGACGCAGCAGCGCAATCACACCGACACCCGCGGTGAAGACAACGGTGGTTTCACCCAGCGTGTCATAGCCACGGTAGCTTGCCAGCACGGCGGTCACCACATTCGGCAGATCGATTTCCTGCTGCATTTCATTGAGATAGCGCGGCACCACTTGGTGATGAATGGCGGCATTGGGATCGGAAAAAACGGGCAGGCCAACCACACCGATCATCAGTCCCGCTGCCAGCACGACCGAGATACCCAGAGCCAGCCAGGGACGATGCAGCGGCTTCGATTCTTCCGAGCGGCACAAATAAAGCGCGCCCAGCATCAGCACCGTTGAGATGCCGGCACCCACCGAGGCTTCGGTCATTGCAACGTCAACGGCATCCAGCGCGAACAGCACGGTCGCCATCAGGAAGCTGTACACACCGCCAAGCACGATCACACCAAACAGGTTGCGGCTGCGGATAATCAGCCAGACGGTGACCAGCATCAGCAGCAGGAGCGTCAGAATGATCAGGCTGTCCATCAGTGCGAATCCTTGTCATGCAGGATGGGTTTGAGTCCGCGCAGCATCGCAACACGCGCTATCGCATGCGTTGCGGTCGGACTGGCGATGAACAGCAGCGCAAGCAGTATCAGCAGCTTGAGCGTAATCAGCGACAGGCCGGCCTGCAGCATCAGGCCCACCAGTATGAGACCGGCACCCAGCGATTCGATCACGCTCGATGCATGAAGGCGGGTGTACAAATCGGGCATGCGCAACATGCCGATGCCGCCCACGATGCAAAACAAGCCGCCGCTGATCAGACAAAACCAGCTGAGACCATTGATCAGTTGATCAATTAGCGGGGTCATTTTTCGGGTTTCGATGGCATGCCCGGGTCGCCCAGGTCGCCATGCTTGAAAAATTTGAGGACAGCGATGGTGCCGATGATGTTCAGCAGACCATAGACGATCGCCAGATCAAGGAATTCCGGTCGGCCATTCAGGAAGCTGAGCACGGCCAGCAGCAGCATGGCCACGGTACCGATGGTGCTGGCAGCCTGCAGACGGTCAAAGACTGTGGGGCCCAGCGCCAGGCGTACCATGACCAGAACGAGCGTGACCATCAGAGCCAGTGTGGCAGCAAGTATCATCCGTGCAGCTCCAGATCACGCACACGGCGGTCGGTTTCACTGTCGACGTCGCCATCGGCGCCGGAGGAGGTGAGTCCGTGCACCAGGAACTCGGTGGCGCTGGCTTCAATGGTGTAGGTGCCCGGTGTCAGGGTGATTGAATTCGCGTGCAAGACCAGGCCCAGCGCACTGGTCTGCGATGGCCGAAAACGTACCAGTGTCGGACTGATGGGCAAAGCCGGATGCAAAATGATGCGCGTGACCTGCCAGGAGGATTTGACGATTTCGACGATCAGCCAGATCAGATAGCCGAGCGGCTTCAGATTCCATCGCAGTCCCCGGTCTTCTGCATCCAGCAGGCCGAGCCGCAGACAAAGCAGCGTGACACCCAGGGCACAGAAAAAGCCGGCCGTCAGCAGAAACGGCGTGAAGAATCCCGACAGCAGGATCCAGAAGCCGTACAGCAGAGCGAAAACGACCAGAAGACGCAGTTTTTTCATTTTTCGGCGATGTTGGACGAGCGGAAAGCGGGCTGCGAAAACCCCGCATATTATCAAGGAATCATCGCCAGATCGATAATGACCTGCAATTCAACCGGCCACGCCCGCAGGGCGCTGTGTCCGGGATGCCGCAGCCTTGTCAGCTGGTGATGTAGCTTTGCAGCTGCTCAATCAGCTGCTTTTGTTCGGCCATCATCGCAAATACCACGTCGCCGATGGATACCAGGCCAATCACCTGTCCCGCCTCGATTACCGGCAGATGCCGGATTCTTTTCTCGGTCATGATTTGCATGCATTCGTCCATGGCCTGTCCGGGACCGATGGTGATGGAGCCGTGCGTCATGACGGCTGAAATCAGCGTGCTTTTTGTCTGTAATCCTTTGAGCTCCACGCGTCGCGCATAGTCGCGTTCCGAGAAAATACCGACCAGCTTGCCGCCATCCACCACGGGTACGGCGCCAATATTGTGCTCGGCCATCAGTTCCAGCGCTTCCCAGACCCGCTGGTCGGAGCGGATGGTGCAGAGCTTGCGTGCAGGGTTGTCCAGAAAGGCTTTGATCGATTGCATGTTGTCTCCTTCACACGGTGATCAGATGCCTGCCGAGATCTGGATGGCATCCATGCGCGACATGCGCCGGTGGAATCTGCAGGCAGGTGTCAAAAATATAACAGCAAGCTGCCGCGTGGAGCAAAAAAAATCCGCCTG
>JBILCO010000010.1:0-17114 GCA_044353075.1 Burkholderiaceae bacterium | reverse complement strand
GATGAACTCGCCGAAGAAAAACGTCATCGGGCTGACAGTTCCGGGCTTTAGCGTGCCCATGTACAGGCGCAGCGCGAACAAACCATTAGGTAATACACAACACAAGCCACCGAGTAGCGCCGACATGAACGCATGCTGGCCGGCAATTAACCCGGCCAGTGCTGCTGCGGCCAGTGTTGTTGCCAACTGGGTCAGAAGCAGTCGCAGCATGGAGACAATTCGTTCGAGCCAGGAGACTCTGGCGGTTCAGGGAGAAGTGATTGACCCTTCGCCGTGGCGTGGTTCGCATACCGCAAAGCCCGGCGATTATAAGTGGGTTCAATAACTTGCGTCAAATGTTTGCTCGTGTGGAAACCCAGATATTCAGCGGGTTTCGAATGTTGCGTAAATGGCATCAGCCGTCGTCGCGCAGCCGCCCAATCAGGCCATCGAGTTGGTCGAGTCCGGCAAATGCGATCACGAGTTCACCCTTGTTTCGCGCGCCGACTCGGATCGTCACGGCGGTCGCCAGCGCATCGGAGAGCTCTTCTTCGAGTCGCGTTATATCGCGCGATTTGTCTTTGGCCGGGGCTCTGGCGCTGTCCTGCCCCGTCGTGTGGCGCACGACCAGTTTCTCGGCCTCGCGAACCGATAACCCTTTGGCAATGATTTGCGTCGCCAGCGTGATTTGGGTGGCGGAATCCACTGCCAGCAGCGCGCGGGCATGGCCCATGTCCAGATCGCCGGCCATCAGCATCGTTTGCACCGGTTTGGCCAAATTGAGCAAGCGCAGCAGATTGGATACGGCGCTGCGTGATCGTCCAACCGACGCCGCCGCCTGCTCGTGCGTGAAACTGAATTCTTCGATGAGCCGCTGTATGCCTTTCGCTTCTTCGAGCGGATTAAGGTCTTCGCGCTGCATGTTCTCGATGAGCGCCATGGCCGCGGCGGCTTTGTCATCGACCTCCCGCACTAGCACCGGTACTTCGCTCAGTCCGGCCAGCTGGGCTGCCCGGAATCGGCGTTCACCGGCGATGATTTCATGGGTCGCGCCATGGTTGCCGCTACTGATCGGGCGCACCAGCAAAGCCTGCAACAGTCCCTGTGCGCGTATGGAGTCTGCGAGCTCATGAAGCGCCGACTCATCCATGCGTGTGCGGGGCTGATATTTGCCGGGCTGAAGGGCAGCGATTGGAAGGCTTAGTGTGGCATTGCTTGCAGAGGTCGCTTCTTCACTAAAGTCGGATGAACCGCCCAGCAAAGCTTCGAGACCGCGCCCCAGACCTTTGGGTTTTTTACTGATCATGACATGGCTTTCTTTATGAATGCGCGCATCAAAGCGCAGCAATACGATCGAGTAGCTCTTTGCCGAAGGCCGTATACGCCTGTGCGCCCTTGGCAGCCGAATCGAAAATGACACCCGGGATGCCGTAAGATGGCGCCTCCGCGAGTCGCACATTGCGCGGGATGATGGTCTTGAACACTTTGTCGCCAAAGTGTTTTTCAAGCTGCGTTGATACCTGTTGCGAGAGCATCATGCGCGGATCAAACATCACGCGCAGCAGGCCGATGACCTTCAGATCCGGGTTCATTTTTGCGTGCACGATCTTGATGGTATTGACCAGGTCCGAGAGCCCTTCCAGCGCGTAGTACTCGCACTGCATTGGAATGATCACACCATGGGCCGCGCACAGGCCATTCAGCGTCAGCATCGACAGCGCGGGCGGGCAATCGATCAGCACAAAATCATAGTCGTCAAGCACGCTCGTCAGGGCCTGCTTGAGGCGCATCTCACGCTGATCCAGTTCGACCATCTCAACCTCGGCGCCCGCAAGGTCGCGATTGGAAGGCAGCACGTCATACTTCCCCGTCTCCGACGTCTGGATTGCCGGGCGCACGTCGCCCATACCCAGTAAAACCTGATAGACCGATGACGCCAGTTCAGATTTGTTGATGCCCGAACCCATCGTCGCATTACCCTGAGGATCGAGATCGATCAGAAGTACGCGCTGTTTGAGACCGGCGAGGCCCGCGGCGAGATTCACCGCCGTGGTGGTCTTGCCCACGCCCCCTTTTTGATTGGCGATACAAAAAATCTTTGCCATGAGTGTCGTTATGGTCGTTAGTAAAAATAGGGTTTGTCAGGCATTGCGATGCTCGGCTGCCCGCTGCTTTTCAACAATGGCTTCGTTGCTGCTTTCGCCCGCTCTGATGATATGCACCAGATGACGTTGTGCGTTCATGCCGGGTACGTCGATGGATGTTTTACGACGAACACACCATGCAGCGGGCAAGCCCTGCAGTTCATCTGCTGCTGCCTGCCCTTTCAGCGCGATGAATTCACCGTCGCAAGCAAGCAAGTGACCGGACCAGCACACAAAGTCGGAGAGATCAGCAAATGCGCGCGATGTGATCACATCGAATTTCTCGTCTGCGTTGAGTTGCTCGACACGCCCGGTGTGAACGGTGATTTGATGCAAGTCCAACTCGGCTTTCACTTGCGTCAGAAACGCGGTCTTTTTGTGCACGGTATCAATCAGATGCACCTGCATCGCCGGCGCCGCTTGTTGCGCCCAGATGGCGATCACGATGCCAGGCAAACCGCCACCGGACCCGACATCAAGCACCCGCTGCGCCTGCGCAAACGCCGGCAAAGTCGCCATGCAGTCGAGTAAATGCTGGGTGAGCATCTGCGCCGGATCGCGCACCGCGGTCAGGTTGTAAGTGGCATTCCATTTTTGCAGTAGCGCCAGATAATCGAGCAATTTATCGAGCACGGCAGGACTGAAGCTCAGCGGCAATTGCGCCGCGGCCTCAACGAGCGCGACGCTTAATTTCTGGCGTTCATCAGATCGCATTCAGGCAGCGTCCGATCGTGCGGGCCCGACAACCAGTTCACGCATCCCGCCTTTTTTCAAGTGAACAAGCAGCAATGAAATCGCCGCGGGCGTCACGCCCGCGATCCGCGATGCCTGCCCCAGTGTTTCCGGCCGATGTTTCGCGAGCTTCTGCCTGACTTCAATCGACAAGGCTTTGACGCCGAGATAATCGAGGCCCTCGGGCAACTTCAGGTTTTCATAATGATCATGTCGCTCGACCTCCCTGGCCTGACGGTCAATGTAGCCCGCGTACTTGACCTGGATCTCGACCTGTTCAGCCACCGCGGGATCCAGCGCCGGATCATGAAAGCGCCGCCCATCGATACCCGCCAACGTCATCAATTGTTTGTAGCTGACGTCAGGGCGGCGCAATAAGTCAGTGAGTGCATACTCTCGTTCTATGCCTTTGCCCAGAACACGCTGTGCCTCAGCGTCCGCAATCAGTCGGGGACTGACCCAGGTCGATTTCAGCCGCTCCAGCTCCCGCGCGATCGCTTCGCGCCGGCGCTCAAAATGCTCCCATTGAACGTCGCCAACACAACCCAGCTGACGCCCGATGTCGGTAAGGCGCAAGTCGGCATTGTCTTCACGCAGACTCAGCCGATACTCCGCCCGGCTGGTAAACATCCGATAGGGCTCCTGAACCCCCTGCGTCACCAGGTCATCGACGAGGACGCCGAGATAAGCTTCATCACGACGAGGTGTCCAGGGATCACGGCCCTGCGCCTGAAGTGCGGCATTCATGCCGGCCAGCAAACCTTGCGCAGCCGCCTCTTCATAACCGGTGGTGCCATTGATCTGACCGGCAAAAAATAGCCCGCCAATCGCACGCGTTTCCAGGGAAGACTTCAGCCCGCGCGGATCAAAGTAATCGTATTCAATCGCATAACCCGGCCGCAAGATGTGGGCATTTTCCAGGCCGCGCATCGATCTGACCAAGGCAAGCTGTGCATCGAATGGCAAACTGGTGGAGATACCGTTCGGGTAGAACTCATGCGTCGTCAGCCCCTCAGGCTCGAGGAAAATCTGATGCGACGTCTTGTCGGCAAAACGATGAATTTTGTCTTCGATTGAAGGGCAGTAGCGCGGTCCGACGCCCTCGATTACCCCAGTAAACATCGGGCTTCTGTCCAGCGCCCCGCGAATAATGTCGTGGGTGCGCTCATTTGTATGGGTAATCCAGCAGGGCAACTGCTGCGGATGCATTGCCCCGTTGCCCATAACTGAAAACACGGGCACGGGATCACTATCACCGGGCTGCTCAGTCATCACGGAAAAATCAATACTGCGCCCATCAATTCTTGGTGGCGTGCCGGTTTTCAGCCGACCTTGTGGCAACTTCAGCTCTTTGAGACGTGCTGACAGTGAAATCGCCGGCGGATCCCCTGCCCGGCCAGCGGCGTAATGATTCAGGCCCACGTGAATTTTGCCATCCAGGAAAGTGCCTGCGGTCAGCACGACCGTGCGGGCGCGAAACCGCAGACCCAACTGTGTAACCGCCCCTGTCACGCGCTCGCCCTCAACCATCAAATCATCGACCGCCTGCTGAAAAAGCCAGAGATTCGCCTGATTTTCCAACCTTGAGCGTATCGCCTGCTTGTACAGCAGTCGATCTGCCTGCGCACGGGTCGCGCGGACGGCGGGACCTTTGGAAGAATTCAAAATACGGAACTGGATACCCGCCTCATCCGTTGCAATCGCCATCGCGCCACCCAACGCGTCGACCTCCCGCACCAAATGGCCCTTGCCAATGCCGCCTATCGACGGATTGCACGACATTTGGCCCAGAGTTTCGATGTTGTGTGTCAGAAGCAGGGTTTTTTGACCCATTCGCGCAGCCACCAGCGCAGCCTCCGTTCCGGCATGGCCGCCTCCAACGACAATCACATCAAATTCAGCGGGGAAATCCATGGGAACAGACCGGCGAGGCTTGGAACAGAGGCTGGATTATAAAGGCAATTCCCCGCCTTGTTTCACGTGGAACGTCCACCCAAGTCGATTTGCGCTGTTTCACGTGGAACAAAGGGGCACCGGCTCAGAGAAATGCGTCTGCGCCGGTTTTCAGAATCAGGGCGCCAACCACCAACAAAAAAATCTTGCGGATAAAATCTGTGCCGCCCCGCAAGGCCAACTGAGTCCCAAGCAATGAGCCACCGATGTTACAGACAGCCATCAGCAGACCCACCTGCCAGAAAACATGGCCTAACCCGGCAAACAGTGCCAGTGCTGCCAAATTGCAAGCGACATTCACCACTTTGGCGACCGCAGAGGCCCGCAAGAAATCAAAACCAAAGAACCGCACAAAGAGAAAAATCAGGAAGCTGCCTGTCCCGGGGCCAAAAAAGCCATCGTAGAAACCTATTGACGCACCCACAGCCACGGCCAGCAGGGTTGTTCGCCGCCCTTCAGGAATAGGCTGATGGACACGGCCAAAATCCTTGCGCACCAACACATAAGCGGCCACCAGCACCAGGAGAAAAGGTAAGGTCTTGCGCAACAATGCTGGAGGAAAGACGGAAACGACCCAGGCACCCAAAAAGGCGAACACCAGAGCGGCCAGTGATGCGGGTACGGCGATATGCCAGGCTAATTGAAAGCGGCGCGCATAACTTCGGGCCGCGACCGCGGTACCCCAGACTGAGGCAAGCTTGTTGGTGCCAAACAGGCTGGCGGGCGCCGCCGAAGGAAAAGCGCTGAACAACATGGGCACCTGGATCAGCCCGCCCCCACCGACGACCGCGTCGACCAGACCCGCAAGCATAGCGGCTGCCGCCAGGAGGAACAGTTCTGGCGGCAAGCCTTCCACGCTAGAGGTTAGTGGTTACTATCACTGTATTGCTTTGGCAAAGCGGGTTCAAGCAAGCACGGCTTCAACCCGAACCACCGACGCAGGATTTTTGCGGTCAGCCCGAATCATTTGTGCCGCCTTATCCGCAATCATGATGATGGGCGAATTGGGGTTGCCGGAAGTAATTAAAGGCATGATTGATCCATCGACCACGCGCAACCCCGCGACACCCCGCACTCGGAGCTGCGGATCAAGTACTGCCATCGCATCATCATCGCGCCCCATTTTGCAGGTGCCGACCGGATGGAAAATGGTGGTCCCAATATCACCGGCCGCGCGCGCGAGTTCCGCATCGGTCTGAAACGCCGGCCCGGGCAGGAATTCTTGGGGCGCATAACGCTGCATCGCCGGCGCAGCCACAATACGGCGAGTAAGGCGCAATGCGTCGGCCGCGACCTGACGATCTTCTTCCGTGGTCAGATAGTTCGGCGTGATTTTTGGCGGCTCCGCGGCGTCAGCAGATGCAATGCGCACATGACCCCGCGCAGTCGGGCGTAAATTACATACGCTGGCGGTGAATGCCGGGAAGTCGTGCAACGGCTCCCCAAATTTATTCAGCGATAACGGCTGGACATGGTATTGAATGTTGGCGCGGGTCTGGGATGCATCGGAACGGGCGAACGCGCCGAGCTGCGATGGTGCCATCGACATCGGACCGCTGCGCTTGAATAAGTACTCGAGACCAATTTGCATCTTGCCCAGCCAGTTATTGGCCATGGTGTTCAAGGTTTTTGCGTCGCGCACTTTAAATGCCATGCGCAGTTGCAAATGATCCTGCAAATTCTCGCCCACACCCGGCGCTTCCTTCGCGACAGGGATCCCGTGCTGCTGCAATAAATTTGCCGGCCCAACGCCGGACATCTGCAAAATTTGCGGCGAGCCAATCGCGCCCGCAGTCAGCAGGGTTTCAGCGGTCGCTTGAGCAAACCAGTGCTGACCGCCGCCGGTAAATTCAACGCCCTTACAGACCGCACCGCCCTCGCCCTGTTCGATGCGCAGGCGATGCACATGACAGCCGGTCATGATCTCGAGATTGCCGTGGCGACCTTTCACCGAACGCAAAAATGCTTTTGCGGTATTCCAACGAATGCCGCTGCGCTGGTTCACCTCAAAGTACCCGCAACCCTCGTTGTCGCCGCGATTGAAATCATCCGTTGTTGGGATACCCGTCTGTGACGCTGCTTCACGAAATGCGTCAAGGATTTCCCAGCGCAAGCGCTGCTGTTCCACCCGCCATTCGCCGCCTGAACCGTGGTATTCGCTACGTCCCCCATGATGGTCCTCCGTCTGCAAAAACAACGGCAGCACCTCGTTCCAGCCCCAGCTGGCGTCGCCTGTGCAGGCCGCCCAGGCATCATAGTCCTGCGCCTGACCACGCATATAGATCATGCCGTTGATCGATGAGCAGCCGCCCAACACCTTGCCGCGCGGGTAAATCAGACTACGACCATTCAAGCCCGCCTCCGGCTCGGTGCGAAACCGCCAGTCCGTGCGCGGATTATCGATGCAATACAAATAGCCCACCGGGATGTGGATCCAGGCATAGTCGTCCTTGCCGCCAGCCTCGATCAGCAGTACCGATACGCCGGGGTCTTGGGTGAGGCGATTGGCGAGCACACACCCCGCGGTGCCCGCACCGATGATGATGTAGTCGTAGGTGCCAGCAGATTGCATTCCAGTCCCCTTATTTCGCGACCGGCATGGTGAACTCGGCACCCTTGCCTATCGACTCAGGCCAACGCTGCATGATCGACTTGTAGCGGGTATAGAAACGTATGCCTTCTTCGCCATAAATATGCATGTCACCAAACAGCGAGCGCTTCCAGCCGCCAAACGAATGCCAGGCCATTGGCACCGGTATCGGCACGTTGACGCCCACCATACCAACTTCGATGCGACGCGAGAATTCACGTGCAGTATTGCCGTCCGAGGTAAACAAAGACACACCGTTACCAAACTCATGAGCGTTGATCAGATGAATTGCCGCGGCCATATCAGGTACACGCACCACACACAACACCGGTCCGAAGATCTCTTCACGGTAGATGGTCATCTCCGGCGTCACCTGGTCAAACAAAGAACCGCCTAGAAAAAAGCCCTGTTCATGACCGGATACCGTGTGGCCACGACCATCGACCAATAGCTTTGCACCCGCCTTTTCACCCTGCGCGATGTAATCCTCGATTTTGGCTTTGTGGGCTGCGGTGACGACCGGGCCCATTTCTGAAGCCGGATTCATGCCGTTGTCTATTTTCAGTGCTTTAACGCGCGGCACCAGCGCATCGACCAGTTTGTCAGCGACACTACCCACCGCCACCGCGACCGAGATCGCCATGCAGCGCTCGCCTGCTGAACCATACGCGGCACCGATCAATGCATCGACCGCCTGATCAAGATCAGCGTCGGGCATGACGACCAGATGATTTTTTGCGCCACCCAATGCCTGCACCCGCATCGGATAAGCTCCCTTGCGACGATTACCTTCGGTGTAAATGTATTCGGCAATCGGTGTGGAACCGACGAACGAAACCGCTTTGACATCAGGGTGCTGAATAATAGTATCGACAGCGAGCTTATCGCCCTGCACCACATTGAAGACGCCATCCGGCAAACCCGCCTGCTGCAACAATTCGGCCATGAAGATCGCCGGTGAAGGATCGCGTTCCGAGGGTTTCAGTACAAAAGTATTGCCACAACCGATCGCCACCGGTGCCATCCATAGCGGCACCATCACCGGGAAATTGAATGGCGTGATGCCCGCTGTCACACCGAGAGGCTGACGGAGCTGCCAGTTATCAATACCGCCGCCGATGTTGTCAGTAAACTGTGTTTTCAGTAACTGTGGAATCCCGGAGGCAAACTCCACAATTTCCAGACCCCGCACGACTTCGCCTTTCGCATCACTGAACACTTTGCCGTGCTCGCGCGTAATCATTGCGGCCAGATCATCGTGATGCTTTTCAAGAAGCTCCTTAAATTTCGACAACACGCGAGCGCGTTTTAATGGCGCTGTCTCCGCCCACGCAGGTGCTGCTCTCGAAGCAACGGCGATGGCCGCATTGACTTCTTCCACGCTGCCCAAAGCCACATTGGCAATGGCCACACCGGTCGCCGGATTGAACACGGGCTGACTGCGGCCACTGGTCGTCGGCACCCTCTTGCCATCGATAAAGTGTGGGATCTCTGGAAGCGACGTCGATGTCATAAATTTTCCTTTTGTAGTAGGCGGGATTTACGCCAGAATATTCGCGTAAACACACAAAATCTAATGAGTTATCATCAAATAATCATAAGAAATTCTTATATAAACCATGGATCTGACCCAATTGCGGGCCTTTGTCGCTGTAGCCAGAGAGGGCAACCTTACGCGTGCGGCTTTGCACTTACACCTAACCCAACCAGCTGTCAGCCTGCAAATCAAAGCCCTGCAACACAGCCTGAGAGTACAACTGTTCACACGCACGCCCACCGGCATGACCCTCAGCCCTGACGGAGCCAAGCTGCTGCCACTGGCCGAGCGCGTTATCAGCGGCAGCGTTGAGTTGGTACAGGCAGCGCATTCGCTACACTCAACCCTGGCTGGCCATCTCGCTATCGGTACGATACTGGACCCTGAATTCACCCGCCTCGGCGCCTTCCTTAAACTTCTGGTCGAAGCGCATCCCAATATTTCAACGCGGCTACAACAGGGTATGTCCGGTTGGGTAGAACAACAAATTCGTCTGGGTCATCTGGATGTCGGCTATTTTGTAGGTTCACCGGCCAAAGATTGTCATTCGTTGACCCTGACCTCGTTTGTCTACAACGTGGTCGCACCACAAGGCTGGCGCAGACGCGTGGAAGACAAGGACTGGCGGGCACTGGCAAACCTGCCCTGGATCTGGTCACCGCCCGAATCTGTCCACAATCGCCTGCTGGGTAGCGTCTTCGAACAACATGGTGTCAATCCGGACAAGGTGGCGATGGTCGATCAGGAAGCCTCCATGCTGGATCTGGTGAAATCCGGGATTGGTCTCTCTCTGGTACGAGACTCAATTGCCTTAAGAGAAGCAAGAGCGCATGGCCTGGTTATTGCGAATGCTGTCAGCGTAACAACCGAACTATCCTTCTTGTGTCTGAATAGCCGGCGCCAGGAATCAGCGATCGCCCGTACATTCCAACTCATGCAAGACCTGTGGCAGCCGTGAAAGTTCCTTACATCAACTCAGCCCTGAGAGCTATTCGATGCGGATACCTACAAATTCGTTTGATAAATCTACATTCTGTGGCTGACCAATGTCGCTGCGCGGGGCAGGTCCCAATAAATCACTGCCAATTCAATTGTTGATAACCCGGAGGATAAGTCACAGGTTTGAAGTGGATAAGCACGAACTTTGATCGAACTCTCATTTTTATACAAAAACTATCCTGTCGGAGTACGCTGAATTTTCAGAGTTTATCTTTTTCGTAAGTGATTGAGCTGTATGGGAAATCTCGGGTTATCCACAGAAAGCGCCCTGCCTTATCTATTACTACTATCTATAAATACAGACTTATATAAAACTACAAAGACAAAAAACTGCGGCAATGCTTTCCATAAAAAGTGGATAAGCTTGTGAATTAGTATTGAATGATTTGTGGACAAATGAAACATCCGCGTTGCCGATGACAATCAGATTGTCGATTGTGTGCACGTTGTTCTTTCAACCGACGGGCATTGTGATGAAAGATAGGCCTCGGGTTACTTTCTGGTATTCGCCAGCACATCAGAGCCACGTAGCTGTTCTCGCAGCCAGCGATGCCCAGGCGAGCGCGCATCACGCTCGTGCCATAGCATGTCGATATGAACTTCTGGCATGGCAAACGGTAATTCCTTGGCAATCAGGTGATCAGTCATGCCCGTAGCTTCAATCAGGTGCTTTGGCAACACCATCAGTAAATCAGAAGCAGCCACTACTTTGCCAGCTGTGAAAAACTGATTCACGGTCAATAGAATCCGACGTTCTCTGCCGATCGACAACAGCGCATCATCGACCAGGCCGCGGGCTCGCCCCGAAAAACTAACCAACAGATGATCCGCCTTGCAATATCGCTCGATCGTGAGTTCAGCAGATGCCAAGGGATGCATATTGCGCATGACGCATACATATTGACCGGAATACAGGCGTTCATGACGTATCGGTGTTTCCGTCGCCCCCTGGAGTTGTGCCACCACGCCCGGGAAAAAACCAATGGCTAAATCGATGTCACCACGCAACAACATGGGCCGCGGCTCACGCGTTGTCAGTGGCACCATTCGAATATCAATGCCCGGCGCTTCATTTTCAATCAGCCTGACCAACGGCGGCAACATCAGGCCAGCAGTTGCATCAGCCATGGCCATCCGAAAAGTTGCATGGGCTTTAGCTAACTCGAAGCTACGCGGAGCAACGGCTTCTTCCAGATCAGCAAGCGCCTGACGAACCGCAGGCCAAAGCGACTCGGCCCTTGCCGTAGGTTTTACACCATGGGCTGTACGAATTAACAACTCATCACCCAGTGCTTCACGCAGCCGTTTCACCGCATTCGATACGGCGGGTTGCGTCATCGCAAGCCGATTGGCTGCGCGGGTCAGGTTTTGTTCGGTCATGACTGCGTCAAATACTCGCAGTAGGTTGAGATCCAGGGTTAAAAAGCTCATGGCGGCGATACTCAGTTAGCGTAAGTAGGTATGATATTCGATAAACGTATAAAAGATATGTTAAATAAAAATTTTGAATATATCTTGTAAGAAACTATACTGCAATGCAACAAATCAACCGTTTCAGGAGCGTTGCCGTGTTTAATTTGTATCTAACTACTACAGACAGTATCAAACCCTTGGTGTTTGCCTTTCCTCACCGCTTTGCAAATCTGTGGGCAGGTTTATTCACGCTCTCGGGCAACGCTCGGGAAGCCGATGACAATCGGGTTAATGCAGCAATGAGTTTGCAGCAGATGGCAAATGACATGGAAGCTGTGCAGCCCAGCTTGGCTGCTGAGTTGCGCTCATTTGCGTCGCGCTCCTGAGCGAAACCAAGCCCACACCCCGCAAGACCTTGTTTGTTCGATTGTTGCCTGTCAGGCGGATTTTGACGAGAGCCGTCTGGAAAATCGGGTGCCCGTCAACCATACCCCCAAACCCGCGACAGCAATCAAGTGCGCCGTTCCAGTAAGCGTCAATAAGCCGCCGCCGATTGCAACACCAGCGGACTGACCCAGGAAGAAACAGGACGCAAATGCGGCCACGGCCGCGCCGCGCCGCTCAGGTGCCATTTGGGTAGCATGGATTTGCAAGGTATTGTGCATCATGTAAAACCCCAGACCGAAACAAAAGCAAGCAGGTAACGTGATCCACCATTGGGGTGAATATGCAATGGCCAGCAAAGACATCGCCATCAACAAACTACCGTAGCGTGTCAATCCAGCCTCGCCCATTTGTCTGACCAAGTGCCGTGACGCCAATGCAAATACCAACCCACCCAGGCCAAATAACATTACTAGCGCCCCAGAAGACGACAGCGACAGCGCATAAACGGTATGCAAATGCGTCGGTAAAAATGCCACTGCAACAAACACCAATCCACCTTCAATCAACACGGTGAGTAACACAGTGCGTGCCCATGGAACAGACAGCACTGCCTGAAATTCAGCGATGAGCTGTGCCAATGCATTCCCTTTTGTGTGATGCAGCTCACGAGCAGAGGTCGGTAACGACCGGTTCAAATGAACCAGATAGCAGCCAATAATAAAAAACCAGACCGCAATCAGGAAAAATGGCATACGCCAATCAAAGTAGTCAGCACACCAGCCACCGACCAGCACGCCGCTTGATAAACCGAGAATTTGCCCGACCAGAAAGCGCGCAAGTACTGACTGGCGGTCTTCATACCGAACTACATCGCCAATCCACGCCATGGATAAAGGGATAAGCGCGGCGGCAGTTGCGCCGGCCAGGCCGCGTGCCAGCAATAGGCCGGTGAACTCAGTCATCAAGCCGCACAACAGCGCACTCAATGCGCACGCCAGACAGCCCCACGCAATGACGCGATATTTGCCATAACGGTCACCCAGCGGTCCAAACAATAGTTGGGAACAGCCATACGCCAGTCCAAATATCGTTACCACCCAAGCGGCCAAACCCAGGGGAATATTGAAATCGGTAGACAAACGCAGCAGCATCGGGTCGGTGACACGCATCGACATGCCACTACCAAAGGCAGCAGCAGACAACGCCACAATCGCGCGTCGCAGAGCAAAACTGCCATCAGGTGGAACAGGAGAGGGATTCATTGTTTCTTCTTTTTATCAATCCCCACTCGGGGAAACTCAGAGCTTGCGGTCGCTTTCGAAAACGCGCGCCTCACCAGTGACCGGATCGGTAAACGCGATCGAACGGGCTAGCAATTGGAGTGGCACGGTGAAATCATCCGATTGCGAAGGCAATGCGTCAGGATAAAACCCATCGTTCACAATAGGGATACCCAATGAACTCATATGCACTCGCAGCTGATGCATTTTACCGGTCAGGGGAAATAAACGATAAAGCGCCAGCGTGCCGCGTTTTTCAATGAGCTGGATCCGTGTGAACGCATTAGGTTCACCCACCACTTCACGCATCCGAAAAAACTGTTCGTCGCGAACAATGCGGCTACTGATCTCCAGTGGGAAAGCAAGCGATTCACGGACTGGCGCCACGGCTTCGTACACCTTGTGGACTTGCTTGTGCCTGAAGAGCGATTGCCACAGACTGCGCGTTGAAGGCGCCACTGAGAACATGATGACACCCGCCGTTTCACGGTCAAGACGATGAATTGGTGTCAGCGTGTCTAAACCTGTCCGTCGTTTCAAACGAGCCAGCAAGGTCTCGCGCAGGAAGCGTCCACCAGGCGTTACCGCAACGAAGTGAGGTTTATCGACGACCAGTAATTGATCGTTGAGAAAAAGGATTTTTTCCTCAAACGGTATCGGCGTCTCGTCACGGCGCTGGCGATAATAAAAGACACAGGCACCCGGCCGAAAAGCACTGTCAAGTGATAGGGCAACACCCAAATTATCGACCACTTCCCCGCGCGACATGCGGTCAGCCCAACTGTCGGCGTTGACCATCGGGAAGCGGAACGCAAAAAACTCGCCAAGGGTTTTCCACGGCCCGTGGGGAAGCCACACCAAGCTGGGAGAAATACCGTCGCGGGTCGGAAGAAAGGGTGTGCGGGCCATGGATGTCCGGCAAAAACAATCGTCGGCATGATAACCCGACACCTGGGTTTGGATAACGCCCTATGCGCACAGTCTTTACAGCGTCGAATCAGCTATTGCGCGGTCCTGTAAGGTCGGCGGGTTACAGTACGCCTTTTCGAGCTAGGGCGTCTGGCCCCAATAGACCGCGCTTCAATTGCGCCAGCGCGTCTAATGCCAACATCAATACAAAGAAAACGCGACGCACGCTATTAACTAGTGCCCATGCCCCACATACTCAGCATCAATACCGGTCTTGTTCAACCATTGTTTGTAGGTAGAGAAACCCAAACACAATCGGTCATGTCCGCCATCCGCAAGGCACCGCTGTCAGGACACGTCCCAGTAAACCGCCTGGGTATCGAGGGCGACGAACGCGCAGACATGAGCGTGCACGGCGGTTTGGACAAGGCGGTTTATTTATATCCGCATGAGCACTATGCGTTCTGGGTTACTGCACGTGAGCGGGTACTGCGCCAGCAAGAGGCGCTGTCGTTCGGCGTCATGGGTGAAAACCTGACCACGAAAGGTTTGCTCGAAACCGAGCTTTGGGTAGGCGATCGTCTGGAAATAGGCAGGTTGGTACTGGAAGTGACCGAGCCGCGCGCGCCCTGCTATAAATTTGCCGCGCGTATGGGCTATCCGCAGGCCATAAAGCACATGTTGCAATCAGGCTTTACCGGTGTTTATCTGAAGGTGATCACGCCGGCTGATATTGCTGCCGGTGAGCGCATTCATGTGCTGCCGGGATCACGCGAGGTGAGTATTGCCAGTATCAACGGTCAGCGTCTGAGGGGGCGCCAGCGTGACTTGTTCCCATAACGCGAGTCGTGGGCGTCACGCGCGGGACGCTACTCCACAAACGTCCCCAGCCCGGCGGCCAGGGTAGCGGTTGCCCGGTGTAAGGCGCGACGTTTGCGCGCAGAGGTATTACCGGTAAATACGGAGGTTGAGGGCCCTCGCTGTGATCCCATCCCAGCGAAAACGTGTAGTTCGGCAGCAGCGCATCGCAGACATCGGCGAACCATTGCGTATGGTCTTCGTCGCGACCCAGCGCCCGCGCCAGACCCTGGGGATCGAACTTTGCCAGGGCTGACAGCAGTTCATGAGTGGATGCACCCGGCGCATCGCCCCAGCCCAGCACCGGATTCAGATTGTATTCAGCGCCCGAGCCATACCAGCCCTCGCGCCAGCTGCGTTGTACCCAGTGACGCGGGCCGGTAAACAAATGCCAGCGCCAGTGGAGGCCCGAAGGCTTCGGCCAGCTGTACAAATACAGCCGCTGATAACCCGCTTTATGCAGCTCGCGCATCATGCTCATCAGCCGGCCATGCGGCATGCGATCGGGCGGCGCACGCCGAAACTGTATGGGTTCGCCATCAGCATGGTGTACCTGATCGCAGGACAAGTTGAGGTCGAGTGTGCGGCCCTCACCGCCAAAACGCGCCGAAATCCAGCCGGTCATCAGATTGACCGAAGTGATGACGCCATAGCCGCGATAGCGATGAAAAATAACAGTACCGGGTGCGACTGGCTTCATCGTTCAACACAATGAAAAGAATGAGGACAAGCGCCAGTGTAGCGGCATCTCTGCGCGATTTGTAATCAGAATTTTCATGCCCTCGTCGCGGGCATCATGGCCACACAACCCAATCAGGCGAATGCGATTATGACAATAAAACATTGGATTCCATGGTGTCAGCCCACTTACCATGCAAGTCCATCTTGTCTCGGATGGCGGGCAGTCAGGTCGTTCCTCGCCTTGGCTGTTCAGCATTTCAGGAGTGGGTCCTCATGGGTCCCACTCCTTTTTTTTTCAAGCAGGATAGGTATGAGTGATGCGTGCTTCAGGCTATCATCGTGTTGTTTTCATTGGGATGTTTTCATCGGGATTTCAGCAAATGAGTCTGCGCATCATCGCTACCGGCGGCACCTTCGACAAACACTACGATCCGCTCAACGGTCATCTGATCTTCAAAGACAGCGTGCTGCCAGCGGCACTGGACCGTGCCCGACTGACCTTGCCTGTGCACTTCGAAGCCTTGCTCGCGCTGGATTCTCTCGATATGCAAGACAGTCATCGTCAACAAATTCGCAAGGCTTGTGAGGAATCGGCCGAGGACCGGATCGTTATCATTCACGGTACCGACACGATGACGGCGACTGCGCAAGTGCTGGGCCAGCCGGACTTGCACAAAACGATTGTGCTGACCGGTGCCATGGTGCCCTATCAGATTGCCGGCTCCGATGCCTTGTTCAATCTCGGCTTCGCGTGTGCTGCGGCGACGCTTGCGGCACCGGGCGTTTACATCGCCATGAACGGACAGCTTTTCCCTTGGAATGATGCCACGAAAAATCGTGCGCAAGGCATCTTCCAGCCACGTTACTGAAACAAGCCGTCGACATGCAGGTCGAACAGGGCGTCTTTTCTGTTCGCGTGTTTATGGCATGTTGCCGCGTATCCGTAAGATCGTTCTGATTGTTCATGCGTCCCGGTCGTGTATATCGCGCGCCCGGCGTCCTGCACCAGTATCTCTGACTGAAACACATCGATATCATGTGGCTTGCCATTGGTAATAAGCAGAGTCATCCGCTGCGCGGTGCGGCACTGGCACAGGACGTTTGCGCTGCTGATGCATGCGTGCGGGCATGTGCGATTTGGGAATCTTCCAAATTCATGCATAATTTGCCGACACAAAAATTTTTACACAATGCGCCGGAACATGATGAATTATCGACACACCGCGCTCGGCCTTCTGTTGGCAAGCGCTATTTCCTTCGCCTTTGCGGGGACACCCTCCGCTTTTCCTTTGCAACCGCTGGCAGACAAACCCCGGCAGATCACGATCAAAGGTCTGCGCGGCAAGGTGTTTTACGTGCCGTCAACGCTGGCCACCATCAAATGGGGCTATTTGTCGAACGCGAGTGATCAACCGGTGCTCACCGTGCCTTCAGGTGCGACGGTGGTCTTCGATACCTTGTCGCATGAAGGTTTGCTCGAAGACCAGGGGCGAGATCCCCTGAAATATTTTGCTTCTCAGGGCGTGCCCGCTCATCAGGTGCTCAAAGACGCGCTGGCGATTACCCGATCCGATCTGCCGCATGATTTTGCGAAAGACGGACCGCACATTATCACTGGACCGGTTGCCATTGAGGGTGCCGAACCCGGCGAC
>JBILCO010000169.1:0-5382 GCA_044353075.1 Burkholderiaceae bacterium | reverse complement strand
CTGACCACGATTTCCGCGTGTGCGGCGTTTGTGGTCAACCGCCATCTGGCCGAGCTCTACGATAGCCAGTGCGCATTGCACGGTGTGCCGATGGGCGAGGATTCAGGCACCCCCCAGGAAATGATCGTGGTGGGCATGGGCAAACTGGGAGGACACGAACTGAACGTGTCCTCAGACATTGATCTGATTTTCCTGTACCCGGAAGACGGCGAGACCCGGGTGTCTGCCGAAGGCCAGCGACAACTGTCCAATCATGAGTTCTTCGTACGTCTTGGCAAAAAACTGATTGCCGATATTGCCGAGATCACGGAAGACGGGTTCAGTTTTCGCGTCGACATGGCGCTGCGCCCGAACGGCAGCTCGGGGCCACTCGCCGCCAGCTTTGGCATGCTCGAGGAGTATCTGATGGTACAGGGGCGCGAATGGGAGCGGTATGCCTGGGTCAAGGCACGCGCGCTGACAGGGCGTGCCGAGGACATTGCTGCACTGGAAGCGATTGTTCGGCCGTTTGTTTACCGGCGCTATCTGGACTTCGGTTCGATTCGCGCGCTGCGGGACATGCATGCGCAAATACGCGCGGAAGTCGTGCGGCAGGAAACCCGGCATCCGGATCGCAATATCAACGTCAAGCTCGGTCGCGGCGGTATACGCGAGATCGAATTTCTGGCACAGGTATTTCAGCTGATCCGTGGCGGACGCGATCCGGCACTGCGTGATCGCTCGACCCGCGCCACCTTGCGCATACTCGCCGACAAGAAGCTGCTGCCACCACAGGTCACCGACCAGCTTCTGAATGCTTATGGTTTTCTGCGCAATCTGGAACACCGGGTGCAGTACCTCGATGATGCGCAAACCCATGTCCTGCCGGCGTCGGAATCGGACCGTCAGTTGCTGGCTAAAGCCATGGGATTCGACGACACCCCGGCGTTGCTGAACGCGCTGCGCACGCATTGCGACTGGGTCGCGGCGCGCTTCGATGAAATTTTCGATGACAAACCTGCACCGGACCTGAACGCCGACGATGAAACCCAAAATCTTTCCTTCGACGAAGCCAACGAAGAGACCGTGTCCGCTTATCTGAGTCGCTTGGGCTTTGATGATGCCGCCACCTCGGCTCAGCGTCTGCTGACGAGCTGGCGCAGCTCACGCATTCAATCGCTGCCCGAACAGCGCAAGGGACAATTACAAGCTCTGCTGCGCGCAGCACTGCCCACGATCAGTCAGCAACCCGATACCGTTTCCGGTTCAGCGACGCTGACCCGCTTGCTGGACTTCTTCGATACGATCGCGCGCCGCTCAGCCTACCTGGCCTTGCTGACCGAGTATCCTCACACGCTGGCGCGCGTGATTCGCATGATGGCGGCCAGCGACTGGGCCGCCAAGTATCTGACCCGACATCCGGTGTTGATGGATGAATTCCTGGATGACAGCATCCTGCATGCCGAACCCGACTGGAAGGAATTCGCACTGGAATGCCATCAGCGACTGGAGGCCTTCAGCGGCGACACGGAACGACAGATGGATGTGCTGCGCGAGCAGCATCATGCACAGCTATTTCGTTTGCTGGCGCAGGATCTGGACGGCGTACTGAGTGTCGAGCGTCTCGCCGACCATTTGTCTGCGCTGGCTGATGTTCTGATCGCAGCGACACTGAATGCCGTCTGGCAGACGCTCTCGGGCAGACATCGACATGAGCCACGATTTGCCATCATTGCCTATGGCAAGCTGGGCGGCAAGGAGTTGGGATACGCGTCGGATCTGGATGTTATTTTTCTGTATGACGACGATGATCCGGATGCGCCTGGCATTTATGCAAAACTCGCACAACGCTTCATCACTTGGATGACCAGCCACACACCGGCCGGCATCCTGTTTGATATCGATATCGCGCTCAGGCCGGATGGCGCCAGTGGCTTGCTGGTTTCTTCGCTCCCGGCATTCGACAAGTACCAGCATCAGTCGGCCTGGTTATGGGAGCATCAGGCACTGACGAGAGCTCGCTTTTGTGCGGGCGATGCCGAAATCGGTGCGCGTTTCGAAACATTGCGCAACCGATTGCTGCGTCAGACACGTGACCCGGTGCAGCTGCGCACCGAAATTCTGGCTATGCGCAAGCGCATGCATGACGCACACCCCAATCATTCAGCGCTCTTTGATCTCAAACATGATGCCGGTGGCATGATTGATATCGAGTTCATCGTTCAGTTTCTTGTGCTGCGATATGCGGCAGAACAGCCGGCGATGACGGATGACATTGGCAATATCGCGCTACTGAAACTGGCCGGCGATTTACAGCTGATTGATGCCTCGCTCTCGGTGGTAGTCGGTGATGCCTACCGACTTTTCCGCAAACTCCAGCACCAGATCCGCCTCACCGGCCATGACCGTGCACGTGTCGATCTGGCGCGGGTGGCCGAGCCCCGCCAGGCAGTGGAGCAACTGTGGCAACAGGTGTTGCTCGGGACCTGAAATCCCGTTGTTCCTCTGTTTTCTGCCTCCTCTCCACCGGCCTTCTGGCTTATTACCGCTGCCCTACGCTTTCTTCTCTCGCCCGGACCGACCGGGCAAGCGCTGATCCGTAGCGGTCGTACAACAGTACAACAAATTTCAAATAAATAACTTCAGCACTACATACAATTATCGCAACATATGAACCCGCCCTCAGGCACCTCGCAGCCGGGCCTACCTCTCACCTCCTTTTGGGATGAACTCATGAACAGACACAGGCTTCTTTGTATAGCGCTGGCCGTTCTGCTGTCAGGCTGCGCGACCCAGCGCGCCATCGAGAGCCAGAAAATGTCCAAAAGCAATCTGACCGCCGGCCAGGTCAGCCTCACCCTGAAGAAAAACAGCACCACACAGCAGGAAGTTGTCGAGACTTTTGGCGCACCCAATCTGGTCACGCAAAACGCCGAGGGGGAAGAATCCTGGACCTACCAGAAACAGGCCACCATCTCGAACGCCAGTTCCAGTTCCGCCTTCGCCACCATCATTCTGGCGGGCGCATCGAGCAGCAGCTCAGGTCTCGAACAGTCCAGCCGCACGATGACGCTTATTATCAAATTCAAAGAAATCAATGGCGTAAAAACCGTCACTGATTTTTCCTCCCGCTACTCTTCCTTCTGAGGCTAAACCATGAACAGAGCAAGCTCGCTGTATAACAAACGTATCGCCCTTGGCAGTTTCATCATGGGCACCGTGCTATTCATGACAGGCTGCGCCATGAATGAAGCTCCGCAGAACAAGACATCACTGGAAATTCAGTCGTACCAATCCAAACAGTTCGATGTGGACAAGAAAACTGCTTTCAATTCCGCGATGTCCGTATTTCAGGATCTGGGTTACATCGTGAATTCGGCCAACCTGGATACCGGCTTTATTACAGCGGAATCGCCGACCCAAGGCGCAAAAGGCGGTGAAGCCCTCTTGTCATTCTTTGCGGGGATGCGCGTCGAGGGAAGAACGGCAGTCACCGCGTTCGTCGAGGAGTTGTCACCAAAATCCACAAAAATCCGTCTGAACTTCGTTGACCGGCGAAAATCCTCCAGCGAGTACGGCCAGCAATCGAATCGCGATAACCCGATACAAGATCCGAAAATTTATCAATCTGCCTTCGACAAAATCAGTGATGCGATTTTTATCCGCTCCGCGCAAAAGTAAGCGACCACCGGTGTCATCTGCATAAAAAAAGCCCCGCAGTAATGATGAACTGACCCCCGAAAGTTGGACGGTTTAAAAGCTAGGCAGCCAGGGGCTGGGTTCTGTATTGCACAGGACTCAGCCCTTTTAGTTTGAGCTTGATGCGGTCGTGATTGTAATAGTGAATGTAGTCGGCCAGCCCGGCCTGCAGCTGGGCCACACTACCAAATTTGTTCAGGTAAAAGAACTCCGATTTCAACGTGCCAAAGAAACTCTCCATGGCCGCATTGTCGAGGCAATTCCCTTTGCGCGACATACTCTGTACGATTTGCCGCTGCGCCAGCATTTGCTGGTAAGCCGGCATCTGGTATTGCCATCCTTGATCTGAATGCAGCAGCGGCTTGTCATCGCGGCTTAACGTACCCAAGGCCTTGGTTAGCATCGACCCGACGAGTTCGAAGACGGGACGCCGTGATGTCTCGAAGGCGATGATTTCTCCATTGTACAAATCCATCACCGGCGACAGATACAGCTTCTCTCCGGCTACATTAAATTCGGTCACATCGGTGACCCACTTCTGGTTCGCCCCTGCCGCACTGAACTGGCGTTGCAGCACATTGGGTGCCGTGCGACCGACCGTGCCTTTGTAAGAGCGATATTTCTTTGCCCGCACCAGTGATTTCATCCCCATCGCTTGCATTAGTCGCTGTACCGTTTTGTGATTGACGAGCATACCTAGACGCCGGATAGCTGCGGTAATGCGCCGATAGCCATAGCGCCCTTTGTGTTGCGCATACAAGGCGCCAATGCGCTCCTTGAGTCCGGCATGCGGATCGTCGGCCCGCAAGGCTTTCTGCTGGTAGTAAAAGGTGCTGCGCGCCAGACCCGCCACTTTGAGCAAGCCGGCCAGCGGATACTGCTGCCTTAATTCAAGCACTACTTGCGTGGCTTGCGCAGTGCTGCTTTCTCCTGCGCTTGAATTAAGGCTTCTAACTTTTTTAGGTACGCATTCTCCATGCGCAAGTAGTTCAGCTCAGCGACCAAGTCCTCGCGCGTCCGGGTTGAGTCATCAGTAGAAGGCGGAGGTGGGATACGGGGATCTGGCATTGTCTTGGGTCTTCCTCGCGGGCGGGGCGTGAGGGCATCGAAGCCACCGCTATGATAAAGGCGTTCCCACTGACTTACGATGGCAAGATTACGGATGTCGAAGACGGCGGCAGTCTGACGGTAGGACAATCCATGCGTCCATCGGTGCTGCAAAACCGAACGCTTGAAAGCCGCGCTGTAGTGCGTGGACTTTTTCACCAAACCCGCCGGACCGTGAAGACGGTAGGACGCGACCCATTTACGCACCATTGAGGGGTCGATGCCGTAGTGGTGACCGACGCCTTGGTAGCCGGCCAGACCAGTTAAATAGTGCTCGACAACTGTGCGTTTGAATTGCTCGGTGTACTTACTCATGAAAACACCCCAAAAGTGTGGACGGGTGTCCAACTTTTGGGGTGCAGTTCAAAACCGGGTGGCATTTTAATTTTGGTGGAGGCGGCGGGAATCTCCCGAAATTCGCACTTGCAAGTGCGAATTTGCTCGCCCGGCGACGAGCAGTGCTCGTCGAAACCCCGAGCTCTCCCCGCGTCCCGCGACTTCGTTTCCCACGGCTTGCGATCACTTCAAAAAAATACCGCCCTTGCGGGCGGCATGTTTTTGAAGTGGTGGAGGCGGCGGGAATCGAACCCGCGTCCA
>JBILCO010000166.1:0-5404 GCA_044353075.1 Burkholderiaceae bacterium | reverse complement strand
CCACAGCCTGCACTACGGCATGGCGATTTTCGAAGGCGTGCGCGCCTACAAAACCGTCGATGGTACGGCGATTTTCCGCCTGAAGGAACACACGCAGCGACTGTTCAACTCGGCAAAAATTTTCCAGATGAAGCTGCCCTTCGATATGGAAACACTGATGGCTGCACAGCGCGAGGTGGTGCGCGCCAATCAACTCGAATCCTGCTACATCCGTCCGCTGGCATGGATAGGCTCGGAAAAAATGGGCGTCTCCGCACGCGGCAACACCATTCACGTCTCCATCGCCGCCTGGCCCTGGGGCGCCTATCTGGGCGAAGAAGGTCTGGCCAAAGGCATACGAGTCAAAACTTCCTCGTTTACCCGTCACCATGTGAACATTTCGATGGTGCGCGCAAAAGCCAGTGGCTATTACATCAATTCCATTCTGGCCAATCAGGAAGTCACCGCCGACGGATATGACGAGGCGCTGCTGCTGGACACCGAAGGTTACGTCTCTGAAGGGGCGGGCGAGAATGTCTTTATCGTCAAAGCCGGAAAAATCTACACGCCGGATCTGGCCAGTTGCCTGGACGGCATCACCCGAGACTCCGTGCTGACCATGGCGCGCGACCTGGGTATTGATGTCATTGAAAAACGCATCACGCGTGATGAGATTTACTGCGCTGATGAAGCCTTCTTCACCGGCACCGCCGCCGAAGTCACGCCGATTCGCGAGCTTGACGGTCGTCAGATTGGCGCAGGCAGCCGTGGCCCCGTAACGGAACAACTGCAGTCATTGTTCTTTGACGTGGTGGGCGGCAAGGCCGCGAAATACAAACACTGGCTGACACCCGTCTGATTGAAGGATCAAGCATGACAACGTCATCCGCCATCATCGAACTCGATAGTCAGGACCTGCCGGCCTATTGCCCGAACAAGGCCATGCCGGTCTGGTCTTCCCATCCGCGCGTGTCTCTGGATTTCGATGCACAGGGCCGCGCGAAATGTCCTTATTGCAGCACCCAGTATCAGCTCAAACCCGGCGCTCACGCTCACGGGCACTGATACCCACGAGACCTGGCAGCCGTGGCCTGGGTGTCCACGCTGCCCCGCATAAAAACGATACGTCGCCCATGCCCAATCCGATCCGAATATTCGCTACTGCCGACGATGTTGAACATGCGTTCTACGACGCGATTGCGCGCGCGGATCTGGAAAGCCTGATGGCTCTCTGGGCAGAGGACGACGAGATCAGCTGCGTGCATCCCGGCGCTCCCCGCCTGCAGGGGCACACCGCGATACGCGAATCATGGGAAATGATCTTCGAGCGCGGCCCGGTGCATATTCGCCCGCGTCATTTGCACATTAGTCAGGATATGACCTGCGCCGTGCACAGCGTCGTGGAAGAAGTCAAAACACCGGACGATCCTGACTGGCAGCAGGCCCACATCGTCGCCACCAACGTGTATCTGAAAACTCCTCAGGGCTGGCGCATGGTCGTACATCACGCATCGATAGCACCCGGCGCACCCAAGGATGAGCATGCCGGTAGTTCCGGCGTGCTGCACTAATGGATTACCGCGCGCCCCTCTGGCTGCCAGGCGGGCATCTGCAAACCATCTATCCGGCCAAATGCATTCGTCCGCCGGAAATCACCCTGCATCGCGAACGCTGGGACAGTACCGACGGTGATTTCATTGATGTCGATTTCGTTGAAGGATTGCCGGGCAAACCTTTCATCACGCTGTTTCACGGTCTGGAAGGCTCTTCATCGAGCCACTATGCGCGCGCCATCCTGCATCACATCGAATCACTGGGTTGGTCGGGCGCAGTGCCGCATTTTCGCGGCTGTTCCGGCGAACTGAATCGTGCGCCGCGTTTTTATCATTCCGGCGACGCGAAAGAAATCGACTGGATCCTGCGCCGCATGGCCGGCCATCCACAGGTACGCAATGCGTCTGACTTTTTTGCGGTCGGCATTTCACTGGGTGGCAATGCGCTGCTGCGCTGGTTGGGCGAATTTGTCGAAGACACCCAATTCGTCGATGCGGCCTGCGCGATCTCGGCACCATTGGATCTGGCCGCAGGTGGCGCTGCGCTGTCGCGCGGCTTGAATATGATTTACACGCGATCATTTCTGCGCACGCTGAAACCGAAGTGCCTTCAAAAGCTGGAACAATTTCCCAAACTCTTTGACCGGGAACGCATGCTGGCTGCGCGCGATCTGTATGAGTTCGATAACGTTGTGACGGCGCCGCTGCACGGCTACCGAGATACCAATGACTACTGGGATAAAGCCAGCGCAAAACATGTCCTGGGCGACATTGTTGTGCCAACGCTGGTGATGAACGCTCGCAATGATCCGTTCCTGCCCGCACGGCATTTGCCACGCAAGGCATCGCGCTCAGTCATTCTCGAGTATCCGTCGCAGGGTGGCCATGTGGGATTTGCGAATGGCCATCTGCCCGGATCACTGAACTGGCTGCCGCGGCGTCTCGTGCGTTTTCTGTCCGATCAGGTCCTGCTCCAGCCGCAAGAGCCCGACGCAGTACTGCACGCCTGAACTACGATGGATGACATCGTCAGACAAGCGATAGCGAAATGGCCCTCCGTGCCGCACTGTTACGGATGGCTGGCGCTGGATGCGCGGGGTGCTTTCCGCATGCGCGACGAATCGGCTCAACGAGCGAACCAGCCCGGCGACATCATCCGTCATACCGCTCTGCTCGCCTTCATTTACCGGAACTACACGCACGATGAACGCGGTGCCTGGTTCTTTCAGAATGGCCCGCAGCGCGTGTATGTGAACCTCGAAGCCACACCCTTCATCGCCAGAACCGATCCGGTACATCAGTTTGTGCTGCACGATGGTGAAGCGATGACTGATGTTGATGATATCTGTCTGACCGCCCAAGGTGAGCTGGTATTGAGCAATGTAAATCAGATCGCGATGCTGGATGACCGCGATCTGGCGCAGTGCCTGCCGCTGTTGAAGAAAAAAGGACACGTGATCGATGACAGCCAGCTGATGCAATGGCTGGACTCACCCGATGAGTCGCTATCCATGACTATTCTTGGGCGAGACATTCCGGTGCGCTGGCTGCACGGCAATGATGTTGCTACCCGGTTCGGATTTATCAAAAGTCCTTTGCCGCTTTAAAGACGATCAGGATTTTCAACGCTTCTTGGTCTGCGCCATCAACTCCTGCCAGGCCACCTGCAATTCGCGCTCACGCGCATCAATCATCGCCTGATCGTAAAACGAAGCATCCGGTGACGTACGTGCGATGCGTAGTTGCTCAAGGGCTGAAGGCAGCGCACCTGAAAGATAGTAATACTCGGCCAGCGCCAAGTGCTGCAGGGCCTGTTTGCCCTGCTCTGCATAAACACGCGCCAGCGCACGCTGCACACCCGCATCCTGGCGATACAGTTGCGACTGATCACGCAGAAACGCCGCAGCCACTTCTTTTTTGCCGGCTGCCAGCAGGCTTTCCGCATACTGCATGGTCAGTGCGCGCGACAGCGGAAAACGATTGCGCCCCTCGGTAGCCAGCGCCAGCGCCTGCGCTGCCTGACCACTGACCAGACGGTGCTCAATATCGATGCTGAGCAAGGCGGGAGACGACGGCACCGACGTATCCCTAACCACATCCGCATGCAAGGCTTCCAGCAGCGATCCTGCACGCGCCGCATCTTTCTGACGCAAGGCAATCATCGCCAAACCGTAACGCGCACCCATGACCTGCGCGCGCGCCCCCTGCTGCAGCTGCTCAGTAAAAAATACCTTGGCGTCGCGCCATCCCTGCACGCTGTCATCCTGCAGCACCCTGGCGCGCGCCTTAATCAGCGCAAACTCGAGACCGTCGACACGCTGCCGGTAAGGCATCGAGCGAATACGCGCTTCAATATCCGCAATACGCTCTGTGGTCAGCGGGTGGGTACGCAAATAGGAAGGCGCCGAGCTGCTGCGGCTACGACCCGCAGCCTCCAGCCGCCCGAAAAAAGCCACCATGCCATTGACCTCAAAACCCGAGCTACGCAGCAGATTCAGACCAATGCGGTCGGCCTCGCGCTCGGCATCTCTACCGAAACTCAGCTGTCGCTGCGCCGCGAGGCCTGTACCGCCCATCATGGCCGCCATCGACAGATCCGGACTGGTACGTGCGGCCAGCACCGCCAGCAGCAAACCCGCCAGAGGCAGCAGCGCATCCTGGCGCTGATTGCCGATCATGCGGGCAATGTGCCGCTGGGAGACGTGACCGATTTCGTGCGCCAGCACCGAGGCCAGCTCGGATTCGGACTGCGAGGCCAGTATGAGGCCCGTGTGCACACCGATAAAACCGCCCGGCAGCGCAAAGGCGTTCAGGGACGGGTCGCGTACGGCAAAAAACAGGAAGTCATAACCGGCATCGCCCCGCGCCTCGGGACTGGAAGACAACAAAATGCCGCCGGTCTGGTTCAGGTAATCCAGCACGGTCGGATCATTGATGTAATCACGATCACGACGGATATTGTTCATCACCTGCTCACCCAGGCGGCGCTCCATCAGCGGCGACAATTCCTCGCCGTCCGTGCCGCCAAGATTCGGCAAAGCCTGCGCCTGCAGGACCGAGAGCGTCAGCAGCGCGGGCGCGGAAAATGCAAGCACCGCTGCCGCCATGATGCGCATCAGAGGACCCACCGCGCGGGAACGAAGACGAAGTTTCATGGTGCTATGATACCCGCAACCAATTTTCGTTCGCAGCACCTTTCAGAAGACAATTTTCCGCATGAGCTCAGCCAAGAATCCACCGAATCCCGCCGACGATAACGGCGGCCTGACCCATTTTGATGCTACCGGACAGGCGCATATGGTCGATGTCGGATCCAAAAATGACACGCACCGTGTCGCCATTGCCAGCGGCATCATCCGCATGAAACCGCAAACCCTAGCCATCATCACCTCAGGCACGGCGAAAAAAGGGGACGTGCTGGGCATCGCCCGCATCGCCGCCATCATGGCCGCCAAGCGTACCAGCGACCTGATCCCCTTGTGCCACCCGCTGGCCTTAACGCGCGTCGCGGTCGAGTTCACGATCAACGAAGCCGATGACAGCATCATGTGCAATGCACAGGTAGAAACCCTTGGCAAAACCGGGGTGGAAATGGAAGCGCTGACCGCCGTGCAGGTGGGACTGCTGACCATTTACGACATGTGCAAAGCCGTGGATCGCGGGATGGTGATGACGGATGTGCGTGTGATGGAGAAGCAGGGTGGGAAATCGGGGCATTGGAAGGTGGAGTAGTGGGTACCGGGGAGCACTGCTGATATAAAAACCGTCATGAAGGAATTGACTTCGGCCTCAGCCGTTGCGCGGCGTTGATACTTGAAGCCCATTGATCAAGTGCTCTGCCATCTGAACAATGACTGACCTCGCCTCGGAGA
>JBILCO010000167.1:0-5404 GCA_044353075.1 Burkholderiaceae bacterium | reverse complement strand
ACGCGCTTGATATCGTTTTGAATAATTCCCAGAAAACCCATGAACAGCGCCGTGATCGAACCGATGATCAGCACGAACGACAAGGCAGTGTCGGACAATTCAAAGAGCGGCGACATACGCGCCACCATGAAAATACCGGCAGTCACCATCGTCGCCGCGTGAATCAGCGCGGAAATCGGGGTCGGGCCTTCCATTGAATCCGGCAGCCAGACGTGCAAGGGAAACTGCGCCGACTTGCCCATCGCGCCGATGAACAGGCAAATGCAGGCGACGGTGATCAGCATCCAATCGGTGCCTGGCAATGTCAGTGTGGCCAGAGCCTCGCGCTGAGCAAACACTTCCGCATAATTCATTGAGCCCGCGTAGGCGAGTAACAGACCAATACCCAGAATGAAGCCAAAGTCACCGACCCGATTAACCAGGAAGGCTTTCATGTTCGCGAAAATCGCGGTCGGACGTTTGTACCAGAAGCCGATCAGCAGGTAAGACACCAGACCCACCGCCTCCCAGCCAAAAAACAGCTGCAGGAAGTTGTTGCTCATCACGAGCATGAGCATCGCGAAGGTAAACAAGGAGATGTAGGCGAAAAAGCGGTTGTAGCCTTCGTCATCCTGCATGTAACCAATGGTGTAGATGTGCACCATCAGCGATACGAAGGTCACGACGCACATCATCATCGCGGTCAGGCTGTCGACCAGAAAACCAATCTCGAGCTGAAGACTACCGACGGTCATCCAGGTATAGAGCGTACCGCTATAGCTGGCGCCGTCCATCACCTGCAGCAAGGTCTGCGCGGAGATCAGGAAGGCAATCAGCACACCCCCTATCGTCACGGTATGTGCGGTCGTGCGGCCAATGAGATTGCCAAAGAAACGAGTGCCGAATAATCCGGCAATCAGCGAGCCCGCGAGAGGCGCGAGCGGGACCCACAGCAGCAGGTTTGGGTTAAGTTGCCCAGCCATAAAAACCTTGTCGTTGTTTTGCTTTAACCCTTGAGACGATCAAGCTCTTCAACATTGATCGTATCGAGGTTGCGGAACAGCACTACCAGAATCGCCAGACCGATCGCAGACTCGGCAGCGGCGACAGTCAGGATGAAAAACACAAAAATCTGCCCGGCCGCATCGCCGAGATAATGCGAGAACGCGACGAAATTCATGTTCACCGCCAGCAGCATGAGCTCAATAGCCATCAAAATGACGATGATATTCTTTCGGTTCATGAAAATACCAACGACCGCAATCGCAAAAAGGATCGCGCCCAGCGTCAAGAAGTGTGCAAGTGTCAGTGTCACGTTTTTTGCCTTTTATGATTTGTCAGCAGGCGGGTCAGCCACTTCGCGCGCTTCAGCCGGCATGCTGATAATGCGTATGCGATCTTTGGATTTCACTTTGACAGCGTCGCCCGGATTGAAATACTTGGTGTCCTTGCGCCGACGCATGGTCAGCGCAACGGCAGCCACGATCGCAGCCAGCAGAATGATGGCTGCAATCTCAAACGCATACAGATATTGGGTATAAATCAGTTTGCCCAGCTCGCGCGTGTCGCCAATATTCACCGCCGCATCGGGTGCTGACTCCTGCGCGATAAAGCCACGCACCAGCACGGTGATCATTTCGGCCGCGATGATCGCACCAATCGTCAGCGCCAGTGGCAGATGGCTCCAGAAACCCGCGCGCAGTTTTGCCATATCAATATCCAGCATCATCACGACAAACAGAAACAGCACCATCACTGCGCCGACATAGACCAGCACCAGTACGATGGCCAGGAACTCGGCTTTCATCAGCATCCAGATGGCGGCGGCCGAGAAGAAAGAAAGAATCAGGAACAGCGCGGCATGCACCGGATTGCTGGCCGAGATCACTCTCAGTGCTGCAAAGATCAGCAGCGCGGAGAAAACATAAAAGAGAACAGTCGTAAATTCCATGTGGGGTCTCAGCGATAGCGGGCATCAGCGGCCCGATTAGCCGCAATTTCGGCTTCGTATTTGTCACCGATGGCCAGTAGCATGTCTTTGGTGTAGTACAGATCACCCCGCTTCTCACCGTGGTACTCAAGAATGTGCGTCTCGACGATCGAATCGACTGGGCAGGACTCTTCGCAAAATCCGCAGAAAATGCATTTCGTCAGATCGATGTCATAGCGGGTGGTACGACGAGAACCATCGTCACGCTGCTCGGATTCGATGCTGATGGCCAGTGCCGGGCAAACGGCTTCACAGAGTTTGCAGGCAATGCAGCGCTCTTCACCGTTGGGATAGCGGCGCAATGCATGCAGCCCGCGGAAACGGGGCGACTGCGGTGTTTTTTCCTCCGGAAATTGCACCGTGATTTTTCGTGCAAACAGGTAGCGGCCTGTCAGCGCCAGCCCTTTGAAGAGCTCCCGCAGCATCAGACTTCCAAAGAAATCTTTCATCGCTTCCATGATTATTCAGCCTTTGCGTTTGATTCTTACGACCAGATGTTCCATGGGGTCTTCATCCATATCGCCACAATGACCAAGTAAATGACGGTCAACGGTATAAACACCTTCCAGCCCAGGCGCATGATCTGATCGTAGCGGTAGCGCGGGAACGATGCTCGCACCCAGATAAAGATGGAGACCACCAGGAAGGTCTTGATACCCAGCCAGATCCAGCCGGGAATGAAGCTCAGGATATCCAGCGGCGCGCTCCAGCCGCCGAGGAACATCAGCGTGGCCAGCATCGAGACCAGGATCATGTTCGCGTATTCGGCAAGGAAAAACATCGCAAACGACATGCCCGAATACTCGACCATGTGGCCGGCGACGATCTCGGACTCGCCTTCGACCACATCGAAAGGGTGGCGCGAGGTTTCAGCGATACCCGAAATAATGTAGACGCCGAACATCGGCAACAACGGCAGCCAGTTCCATGAAAGGAAATTAAGGCCCATATCGGCAAACGTGCCGCGTGTCTGTCCTGCGACGATTTCCGACAGATTCAGACTGCCCGAGACCATCAGCACAATGACAAACACAAAGCCCATCGCGATTTCATACGACACCATCTGGGCCGAGGCACGCATCGCGCCGAGGAACGCATATTTTGAATTCGACGCCCAACCGGCAATGATGACGCCATAGACTTCCATCGACGTGATCGCCATGACGAACAGCAAACCGGCATTGACGTTGGCCAGCACGGTCTCGGGTCCGAACGGGATCACCGCCCATGCCGCGAGCGCCGGCATGATGGTCATGACGGGCGCCAACACGAACAAAGCTTTGTTCGCCTTGGCCGGCACAATGATTTCCTTGAGCAGCAGCTTGAGCGCATCGGCGATCGGTTGCAGCAATCCGGCAGGACCCACACGGTTCGGACCCAAACGCACGTGCATCCAGCCAATCAACTTGCGCTCCCACAGGGTCAGATAGGCAACACAACCCATCAGTGGCAACACGATGGCCACAATCTTGATCAGGGTCCAGGCCACAGGCCAAGCCGGACCAAGGACATCCGCGCCGGTGGCAGTCAACATTGACAGCAGCGCATCCATCAGACTTTCTCCACCGAGAGCGCACCAAACATCGGGCCAAGTGCAGCGGTTGACGGGTGCGCTGAAGCCACACGCACAACGTTGTCCGGCAATCCATTATCGATGGCGCAATCAATCACGATCGTTGTCGTGCCCTGGCTCACACGGACTTTGGCACCTGCGATCACACCGAGCTTTTCAGCCATTGCAGCAGAAAGTACTGCACGCGGCGCACGCGCATCCGTGGCTTCCTGCAGCGATTCGGCGCGCCGGACGATCGCATCACTGAAATAGACCGGCACGTCAGCGATGCGCTCGATACCTGCCGACGCTGGCATGGCCTTGAGCGCGATGCTGGTATGGTTGTTCAACCGAGCGGTGAGATCAAGACCTTCCAGCGTTGAGGCACCCAGTACTTCGTTGCGAATATCTTCGGAGCTTTCGTAAGCAAAGCCGTCCAGCGACAGCAGATTGCCCAGCACACGCAAAACCTTCCAGGCCGGACGTGTTTCACCCAGAGGCTTGACGCTGCCATTGAAGCTCTGCACGCGCCCTTCTGCGCTGATGAATGTCCCTGCAGTTTCGGTAAACGGCGCAACCGGCAGCAGCACGTCGGCGAATGCCATGCCGTGTTTGAACGGCGACATCACCACCACCATGTCCGCCTGATTGACTGCCGCATGTGCTGTACGCGGATCCGCACAATCGAGCTCAGGTTCGGTGTGCAGCAAGAGGTAGGCTTTGCGCGCGCGAGTAACCAGATTGTTGGCGTTCTCACCCTTGCCCGATAAAGCGTTGGCGATGTAGCCGCCAACGGTGTTGGCGGCTTCGGTCAGATAACCGAAACTGGCGTCGGTCTGTACAGCGATCCATTGCGCCAACGCGTGCAGCTGGGTTGCCTGCGGATGCTGAGCCGCCGCATTACCCAGAAAAACAGCTCGCGGCTCACCTGACAACAAGCTGGCGGCAATTTGCTTTGCAGCCGCCGAAGGCTGCAGATTCGACAGCTCGGCGGGGGCGGCAATATTCTTGCTCTGCGCGATCGCCACAGCGACCTCGCCCAGTTGCGTAACCCAGTCGCCGGGCGCAGCGATCAGCTTGTTTGCCACGGGCATCAGCAAGTCATCATCGACTGCGTGCAGGATCGACAAGCTGGCGCCACGGCGCACGGCACCGCGCAGCTTTGCGGACAGCAGTGGATGATCTTTGCGAAGGAAAGAGCCGATCACGAACACGCGCTTGAGCTGGCTGACGGCTTCCACTGGCATGCCGAGCCAGGGAATAAAGCCGGGGTCGGCGATGGTGTCGGTCTGACGAAGGCGGAAGTCAACATTATCGGAACCGAGTCCGCGCATCAGCTTCTGCAAGAGCGACAATTCTTCCAGTGTCGAGTACGGCGTCGCCAGCGCAGCAATGGCATCTGCACCATGCTCATGACGAATATTGCGCAATCCATGGGCCACATACTCAAGCGCAGTTTGCCAGTCGGTGGTTTGCCACACACCATCCTGCTTGATCATCGGCGCGGTCAGTCGTTCTTCGCTGTTCAGTCCTTCGTACGAAAAACGATCGCGGTCGGACAGCCAGCATTCATTAACGGCTTCATTTTCCAGCGGCAGCACGCGCATGACTTTGGAGCCTTTTACCTGAACGATGAGGTTCGAACCCAAGCTATCGTGCGGACTGACCGATTTGCGGCGAGACAACTCCCAGGTACGGGCGCTGTATCGGAAAGGCTTGGAGGTGAGCGCGCCGACCGGGCACAGATCAATCATGTTGCCGGACAATTCGGAATCGACGGTCTTGCCAACGAACGAGGTAATTTCCGAATGCTCGCCACGACCGAGCATGCCGAACTCCATGACGCCGGCAATCTCTTGACCAAAACGAACGCAACGCGTGCA
>JBILCO010000165.1:0-5444 GCA_044353075.1 Burkholderiaceae bacterium | reverse complement strand
GACTTGCCATGCATCGCGCGCCCGTCCCTTTGCCAGACGATGAACCTTTCGGTGACGATATCCCGCAGCCTGTGCCACAAGAAGAGCCGGTGCCGGATCCGAATCCCGAGATCTATGTCGAATTTTCCAATTCGATCACACGCTGAATTCGTCGCAGATACCAGACCAGCGCCGCACCGACCAGCGCGAGGCTGAGGCTGTTTCCCAGCCAGAAGCCTGCTGCACCTTGCAAAAATTCCGGCGTATTGCCGAGCACATTAAATCCCATCAGATACCCACTGGATAGGCCCACGCCCCACAAGGCAAGAGCGTACATGATGGTTGGAACGGTCGCGATTTTGTAAGCGCGCAGCACAAACGCGGTGCCGACTTGCAGCGCATCGAAGAGCTGATAAAAAGCAATGAAGAAAAACAGCGGCATCGCAGCCGCAGCGACGCTGACGTCCGGTGTGTATATGCCGATGATTTCGGCGCGCATGATCCAGACGACGATGCCGACGACCACCGCAAGCAGGGTGCCGAGCCGCACACCGGCATTGCCAGCGAGTCGCGCTGCCTGCAGGCGACCGGCGCCGATTTCCTGTGCAACGATCGTACCGGTCGCACTCGCCAGTGAGAGTGGCAGCATATACAGCACAGTGCCGAAATTTGCGGTGATCTGGTGCGCCGCCATCGCATGGCTGCCCAGACGCGCAATGAACAAGGCCATGAACGCAAAGGCCGTCACTTCGATCAAATAGGACAAACCCATCGGTACACCCAGCCGCAACAAAGCTGCCTGTGCCGCCCACACCGGTCTGCCCAGACCACCATTGAAAATTTTGAATTGCTCATAGAATCTGTCATGGCGCAAAAGCAGCCAGCCAGCGAGCAGCGCAATCCACGCAGCAACAGCCGTCGCCATAGCACAACCGGGGCTGCCGAAAGCCGGCAGTCCCAGCCCACCGAAAATGAACAGCGCATTGAGCGGTATTTTCAGCAGCAATGCCGAGAGCTGGATCGCCATCACTCTGCGCGGCCGCGAGATCGCGGTATTGAGTGACGCATAAACGCGCAGGCCCAGCGTTGCCGGCAGTGCGAGCGCGAGTATCCGCAGGTACTGTTCGACTTTCTCGTTGAGTTCTACCGGCGCCTGCGCAATCGATAGCAAGGGGTGGGGAAAACACAGAGCGACAGCGCCCAAAGCAGAAAGAAAAAACGTCAGCCACACACCTTGCCGGACTTCAAAACCGATCGCTTCGAATTTGCGTGCGCCAAAGAGTTGGCCTATCGTCGGCGAGAGTGCCTGCATCACGCCCGAGAGTCCGACGAAGATGCTGATGTAAACCGAAGCACCGAGTCCCAGCGCTGCCAAATCGGTTGCCGAGTAGCGCGCTGTCATCATGGTGTCGATGACGCCATTGGCGATCACAGCGAGTTGTCCGATCAGGATGGGCCAGGCCAGTGCGGCCACGCGGAAGCTGAATGAGCCCGGCGGCGGTGTTACCGCAGAGCTCATGGAGAAGTGCGTTTGAAAAGCCGGAAGAATTCATGCCGGTCGGAGGCGCGCCGTCCTTGCCATAGCAGGCTGAACTCCTTCTCCACCGGGCTAAGCTGGGTGCGCTGCTTGCGTAGTCCGCTATCCTGCACCAGCAGGAACTCACAGGATTTATTGCCAGCTTTTTCAAACCGGACTTCGCCCAGATAAGCGAAAGAGGCGCGCTGCGCCGGTCCGACCCCGCGGGCTGACACGCAGCGATAGTCGTCAGGCAGATGCGTTTTTATTTGCTCAGCGACGTTGGCGTAGCTCTGACCGTAATTGAGCCAGGGCAGCCACAGGGTCATCAGCAGTAGCCAGCAGAGCACCAGGCCGCCAGTCGACAGCACCACCGCGCGCCACAGTACCGGCGGACGGCGACCCAGGCGCCAGTACAGCAAGAGCAGCCAGCCGATTGAGCTGATCAGTGCAATCAGGAATGCGATGGTATTGAATTCCGGTGTGAATCCGGGCGCGAGCTTGAACGCATTTTTTGCCAGTTGCGCTGGCCAGCCGGTTTGTTTTGCAATCCAACCCAGCCAGATAAATCCGGCAATCGCTGACAATGTCATGACCGAAAACCAGTCGATCGCATTGATCGCACCGCGCTTTAATGTCGGCAGACCGAAAGTCGCCAGAATCGCCAGCGGCGGCAGCAGGGGCAGCAGATCGACTTCGCGTGATGCCGGTGCGCCTAGGTTCAGCAGCAACAGCACCGCAATGCCGGCAGCGGGTAACAGGATGTGCAGGCTTGTCTGAGTGCGCCACGCATAGATCGCCCAGAGTGCAATGGGCCATGCCGGCCAGGCGTACCAGAGCAGGGTCTTGCCGAGGAATCGAATATTACTCAGAGCCGGACCGCCCTCGGTCAGGAGCTTCCCGTCCAGGCGGCTGGCGGCCAGTGAGTGATCGGCCGGTATCAGCGCTGCATGCGCTGCAATCCATGCCATCGGTATTAGCAGCGCGATCGGGACGGCATACATGAGCAGCGGGCGCAGGACGCGCGGATAGCGCAGCGCCGACAGCAACAGAAATGCGATCAGCAAACCGAGCGGCACTGTCCAGCCACGCGTCAGCACGAGCGAGCCAAGTACCAAGCCCAGCACTGCTGCATCGCGGATGCGCGCACGATCAAACACGCAGGCAGCGCCATAAAACGAAGCAGCGACCAAGGCCACTTGCAAGGCGGGTGTGGCGGTTTCATGGCTGCGCAACAGAAGGCCAAGGCAGGCGACGTAGATGAGCAGCGCGCCATCGGCCAGGGTGCGGCCGTAATCGAGTGCTGCAGGTTGGCCGCCGAAGGCCAGTTTGAGTGGTTGCGCTTCGCCGCGACCGCCCAGCACATAGGCAGCGCGCCAGACCGAAGCGGCGCCGATGGCGAAAAATACCAGGATGGACAGCCGTGCAGCGAGCGCATCGCCCGCGACCCACCCGAACAGCTTGATCAGAATGGCGCCGATCCAGAAAGCCAGCGGCCCGTCATTCGGCATGGGCAGACCGACGATATTGGGCGAGAGCCAGTCGGCCAATGTGCCATTGGCCATCGTCCACATGACCCCGAAGCCAGCGGCATCATCGGTTTTCCAGGGATCACGGCGAATGATGCCCGGCAGGATATAAAGCAGGCACAGGCCCACCAGTCCCCAGCGCGGCAAGGTGATCGTGGCAGCAGCGGGAAGTCGAACGGGTCTCATTCGGCGTGACGGGATTTTCTTTCGGTAGAGCGGGGCGGCCTGAGAACCTGTTTCTTCAGGCTGCCAGCGGTGTTGGCAGTACCTCACCATCGGCCTGGCACAACAGGTTCTTATTTTGCCCCAAAGAAAACAAAAAGGCAGCCAGCGCTGCCTTTTTGCGGTACGGGAGCCAGATTAGCCAGTGGCTTTGGTCTTGGAGCCCACCGTGCCGAATTTCTGGCGGAATTTCTCGACGCGACCCGCCGTGTCGACGATCTTGTGCTTGCCAGTGAAGAACGGATGCGATTCCGATGAGACTTCAACCTTCAGCAGTGGATAGTCTTGCCCCTCGAAATTGATGGTTTCGCGGGTCTGCACGGTGGAACGGGTGATGAATTTGAAATCGCAGGACAGGTCGTGAACGACGATGTCGCGGTAGCCGGGGTGAATGCCTTCTTTCATTACAGTCTCGCTATGTTTGGGTAGCCAATCGCCACTTCGTCGGTCTGTGCTGCTTCGTGACCCGGTTGGCGTTCACTTGCCCGGTTAAAAAGAAACGGGATTATATAGGGAAATCAAAGGGTTGGGGAGGGTTACGACCCGCCCCGCCGCATCATGTCGAAGAACTCCACGTTGTTCTTCGTTGCCTTCATCTTGTCAAGAATGAACTCCATCGCCTCGATCTCGTCCATGCTGTAGAGCAGTTTGCGCAGGATCCAGATCTTTTGCAGGACATCGGGCTTGATCAGCAGCTCTTCGCGTCGGGTACCGGATTTGTTCAGGTTGATCGCCGGGTAAACGCGCTTTTCGGCCAGGCGGCGTTCGAGGTGGACTTCCATGTTGCCGGTGCCCTTGAATTCCTCGAAGATCACATCATCCATGCGGCTGCCGGTTTCGATCAGCGCGGTGGCGATGATGGTCAGCGAGCCACCTTCTTCAATGTTGCGGGCGGCGCCGAAGAAGCGCTTCGGACGCTGCAGCGCATTCGCATCCACACCACCAGTGAGGACCTTGCCGGACGCCGGAATCACCGTGTTGTAGGCACGGGCCAGGCGGGTGATCGAATCCAGCAGAATGACCACATCTTTTTTCATTTCGACAAGACGCTTGGCTTTTTCCAGCACCATCTCGGCCACCTGTACGTGACGGGTAGCGGGTTCGTCGAAGGTCGAGGCAACCACTTCGCCCCGCACCGAGCGCTGCATTTCAGTGACTTCTTCCGGACGCTCGTCGATCAGCAGCACGATCAGCGTGATATCCGGATGATTGGACGTAATCGCATGCGCCATGTGCTGCAGCATCACGGATTTACCGGACTTCGGCGATGCCACCAGCAGACCGCGCTGGCCTTTGCCGATCGGCGCGATCATGTCGATGATGCGACCGGTGATGTTTTCTTCGCCGCGCATCTCGCGTTCCAGCAGCAGTGGCTGGTTCGGGTGCAGCGGCGTCAGATTTTCGAACAGAATCTTGTGCTTCGAGGCTTCTGGCGATTCGCCGTTGACCTTGTCGACCTTCACCAGCGCGAAGTAGCGTTCGCCGTCTTTGGGGGTGCGCACTTCACCTTCGATCGAATCACCGGTGTGCAGGTTGAAGCGGCGAATCTGGGACGGCGAAATGTAGATGTCATCCGTCGAGGCCATGTAGCTGGCATCGGGCGAGCGCAGAAAACCGAAACCATCGGGCAGCACTTCAAGCACGCCATCACCAAAAATCTGTTCGCCGGATTTCGCGCGTTTTTTCAGGATCGCGAACATCAGCTCCTGTTTGCGCAGACGGGCCGCGTTGTCAATGTCGAGGCCAATGGCCATTTCCAGCAAAGCGGAAACGTGAAGGGCCTTTAGTTCAGATAGATGCATAGTGTCTGGTCCCGGGTCGGGAAATTTTCAGGTGGGGGAGGGTACGACGGTGGCTACGGAAGGAAAGGGCTGCGGCACGGATGCGCCGCAGTCGGATAAGGTGTGTGTCAGATATTGCTGTCAATGAAGGAAGTCAGCTGACCCTTGGCCAGTGCGCCGACTTTCTGCGCGGCGGGTACGCCGTTCTTGAACAGGATCAGCGTGGGAATGCCACGAATGCCAAATTTCGCTGGCACGGCCTGGTTCGAGTCCACATCCATTTTGGCGATCTGGATCTTGCCGTCGTATTCCTTGGCGACTTCTTCAAGGATCGGGGCAATCATTTTGCAGGGGCCGCACCACTCTGCCCAGAAATCGACCAGCACAGGTTTGTCGGATTTGAGCACGTCGGCTTCA
>JBILCO010000163.1:0-5481 GCA_044353075.1 Burkholderiaceae bacterium | reverse complement strand
AAGCAGCGCAAGTGAATATTTATTTCCTCGCCCTGTTTGCGGTGGCCTGCGTATTGGCCGCTGCGACTGCCGCGCGGTTTTATCTGGTGTCCTGGCTGGGCGAACGTGTGACGGCGGATATACGCAGTGCGGTGTATGCGCACGTGCTGCGACAAAGTCCGGAATTTTTCGAAGTCACGCAGACCGGCGAAGTGCTCTCGCGGCTGACGACCGACACCACGCTGATACAAACCGTAGTGGGCACCAGTATCTCGATGGCGCTGCGCAATGTGCTGCTGTTGATTGGCGGCTTGCTGATGATGTTCATCACCAGCATCAAGCTGTCGGCCATCATCATGGTGATGCTGCTGGCAGTCATTTTGCCGATCGTGATGATCGGCCGGCGGGTGAGAAAGCTCTCTCGTGCATCGCAAGACCGAATCGCTGATGCATCTGGTCTGGCGGGTGAGCGCATGAATGCCATCGCTGTGGTGCAAGCCTTTGCGCATGAAGATCATGAATCACGTCAGTTCGGCAATGCCGTCGAACGGGCATTTGGTACCGCGATTGATCGTGTGCGCGCTCGCGCGCTGCTGACCGTGACCGCGATCCTGCTGGTGTTTGGCGCGATTGTATTTGTGTTGTGGCTGGGCGCACACGCGGTCATCGAAGGACAAATGAGCGCGGGTGAGTTGGGGCAGTTTATTCTGTATTCCGCGATCGTCTCGGGTGCCATCGGTGCCTTGTCCGAAACACTGGGCGATGCACAACGTGCGGCAGGTGCCAGCGAGCGT
The DNA here is from genome assembly GCA_044353075.1 of Burkholderiaceae bacterium. Taxonomy (GTDB): domain Bacteria; phylum Pseudomonadota; class Gammaproteobacteria; order Burkholderiales; family Burkholderiaceae_D; genus Pernthalerella. Next base: position 4,708 of record JBILCO010000163.1, on the reverse strand, counting down.
CTGCTGGAATTGCTGGCCGAACGTTCACCGATTGCATCGCCCGAGCATCCGCAACCACTGCCGGCACGTGCAGCCAACGGCTCCCGTCTGGAACTCGAGCATCTGAACTTCCATTACCCCTCGCGCCCTGATCAATCCGCGCTGGCTGATTTATCGCTCGATATAGCGCCCGGCGAAACCGTGGCTGTCGTCGGCCCTTCAGGCGCCGGCAAAACCACCCTGTTTCAACTGCTGCTGCGTTTCTATGATCCGCAAACCGGCAGCATACAGCTCGATGGCATCGACATCCGCTCACTGAAACTGCAGGATCTGCGTAATGCAATCGGCATCGTCCCGCAAGACACGGTGGTATTTTCGGCGAATGCGATGGAAAACATTCGCTACGGCCGACCCGACGCCAGCGATGAAGAAGTGATCGCCGCAGCAAAGCTGGCTGCAGCGCATGAATTCATCGAGCGTCTGCCCGAGGGCTATCAATCTTTTCTGGGTGAGCGTGGCGTCCGATTGTCCGGTGGACAAAGACAGCGCATTGCGATTGCCCGCGCCTTGCTGAAAAATCCGCCGCTGCTGTTACTGGATGAAGCCACCAGCGCGCTGGATGCCGAATCAGAGCGACTGGTGCAGCGCGCGCTGGAAGCCGCGATGGTGGGACGCACGACACTGGTCATTGCTCACCGGCTGGCGACAGTGCAGCGCGCGACTCGCATCGTCGTGATGGAGCATGGGCGTATCGTGGAAACGGGAACGCATGCATCGCTGGTGGCGGCAGGCGGTCTGTATGCGCAACTGGCTGCGTTGCAGTTCAATACGCACTGAGTTTTTGCGCTGAATCTTTGCGCTGAGTACTTTGCATTAAATACTGTGCATTGACTACTGTGCACGGCAATCGAAAGCCGCCGGGTCTGCCTCAATTCGTCTGCGTCTGCGCCAGCCTCTCCATGATGAGGCGCTGCAGTTCGAAGAATTCGTCAGAACTGCGGCCCATGTCTAGGGTGGCTTCCAGTATTTCTCGCGACTCTTCGTCCTCTCCCAGTGCTGCGTAGCACTCTGCCATGCGAAAAGCGGCCGGCATGAAGGTGGGATCCACTTGCAAAGCACACGCATGAAACGTGACCGCCATCAGGGGATCTTCCAGAGACTGCAGAATCATGCCGGTCATGAACATGAAACGCACATCTTTGGGATTGCTGATCGACAGATGCAGCGCCATCGGCAGAGCATCGCGATACCGCTTTTCCTGATAAAGCTCATATGCACAGGCATAGACCTGTTCCAGATACTCGACATCCTGAGGCTTCAGCAACGTGCGCGTCATCCCTTCGGCCAGCGTATTCTGAAGATGATTCATCTTGTCCGGCAATTCGCTGAGACTCTGGTTAACCATCGCCAGTATCTGCGCGATTTCCGGCAAGGGCACGGGCTGCGATGGCGTGCTGTCGTCCATTAACGTGCGTCGGAGGACATCAGAGAAGCGGTGATCCATTGTGCCGCCGCATCGCATTCGCGAAACTCGGCGCCGGTCAGTCCACCGGACATCGTGGCAGGGCTGTCAGTATGACGGCGCTCGGCAAGCTTTTGCTGGATCTGGTCAAACGCGCGATCAAACAGCGCAAGTCGCCATTGCGGTACGTCCGACCGTCCGGGGTTGGCAGGCCTGCTGCCCGGCGGGGTCAGGGGCGTGAGATGGTGCGAGGCCATCGCTGATCGTGTCGGCGCAGACGAGCTCTGCGGCGTCAAGGTGGCGTGGTTGAGGATGGCTGAAGCATTGATTTTGATCATGGCGGTCATTGGGCATAGTGGGATGGAAAGGCGGAGTGGCGCTGGTCCCCGACGGCGAATGAAAATTGTAAGCAAGTACGCGCCTGCCCGACCATCTCTCAATGCACTGAGTTGCTGGCTCGCGACACTTCTGCCCGCCCGGTATCCGCCAGTCGGGGGACGCATGCGCGGGGTGCCCAAGCCGGGGCTCGGGCTACAATACGCACTTCCCTGGAGTCCATTGATGCGCCAATACCTCGATTTCATGCGCCATGTGTACGAACATGGCACGACCAAAACCGACCGCACCGGCACCGGTACGCGTTCTGTTTTTGGCTACCAGATGCGGTTTGATTTGCAGGAAGGCTTCCCGCTGGTCACGACCAAAAAACTGCATCTGAAATCCATCATTCATGAACTGATCTGGTTTCTGGCCGGCTCAACCAATATCGCGTATCTGAAAGAGAACGGTGTTTCTATCTGGGATGAATGGGCCGATACTAAGGGTGATCTCGGTCCCATCTACGGCTATCAGTGGCGCAGCTGGCCCACGCCGGATGGCGGCCATATCGATCAGATTGCCCAACTGATCAGCCAGATTCAATCCAATCCCGATTCGCGCCGTCTAATCGTGTCAGCTTGGAATGTGGGCGACATACCGCAGATGAAGCTGCCGCCCTGCCATGCGTTTTTTCAGTTCTATGTCGCCGATGGCAAGCTTTCCTGCCAGCTGTATCAGCGCAGTGCTGATATTTTTCTGGGCGTGCCATTCAATATCGCCTCCTATGCCTTGCTGACGCATATGGTGGCTGAGCAGACCGGACTGGATGTCGGCGATTTCATCTGGACGGGCGGCGATTGCCATCTGTATTCAAACCACATGGATCAAGTGGTGGAGCAATTGTCACGCGAGCCCCTGCCTTTGCCCAAGCTGGTGCTCAAGCGCAAGCCGGCAACGATTTTTGACTACCAGTTCGACGATATCGACATCGTTGGCTACCAGTCGCATCCCGCAATCAAAGCACCCGTCGCGGTGTAAAGCGCCGGCTTCGACTATCATCAAGCGACCATGCCTGCCACCCTGACCCTGATCGTTGCGACCGAACGCCACAACGGCATCGGCATCAACAACACCCTGCCCTGGCGTTTGCCGGAAGATCTGGCGTTTTTCAAGCGAACCACCACCGGCCACCCCATCCTGATGGGCCGTAAGACCTTTGAATCCATAGGACGGCCGCTGCCGAACCGGCGCAATATCGTCATCACGCGCAATCATGACTGGCAGCACGAAGGCGCAGAGACCGCAGGCTCACTGCAGCAGGCCGCCGACATAGCCGGCGATGGCGAGGTTTTCGTGATCGGCGGCGCGCAGATCTATGTTGAGGCTCTGCCGCTCGCGTCCCGGCTGATCGTGACCGAGATCGCGGCTGACTTTGCTTGTGATGCCTTTTTCCCTGCGATCGACCCGGCCGTTTGGGAAGAGGTCTCGCGCGAGCCGCATCATTCGGCCGAACAGGGATTTGCTTACGCTTTTGTTATCTATCGTCGCCGCTGACGCCACAGTCCCGGAATCAGTGCCTCGTTTTTACCCACCGGGGCCTCATATCTGAGAGAATCCCGCTTTATTTTTTGCCGCCCACCCCGCCCGGGGCACCGGGTCGCATCAGGAGCACGAATGAAATTCCGCTTCCCCATCGTCATCATCGACGAAGACTTCCGCTCCGAGAACACCTCGGGTCTTGGCATACGTGCGCTGGCCGATGCGCTTGAAAAAGAAGGCATGGAAGTGCTGGGCGTCACCAGCTACGGCGACCTGTCGCAGTTCGCGCAGCAGCAGTCGCGTGCGTCGGCCTTCATCCTGTCGATTGACGATGAAGAATTCGGCGGCGGCTCACACGAAGAAACCGAGCATGCGCTCAAATCGCTGCGTGCCTTCGTTGAAGAGATCCGGTACAAGAATGCCGACATACCGCTCTACCTGTACGGTGAGACCCGCACCTCGCGTCATATTCCGAACGACATCCTGCGCGAACTGCACGGCTTCATTCACATGTTCGAGGACACACCGGAGTTCGTCGCGCGCCACATCATTCGCGAAGCACGCTCTTACCTCGATAGCCTGGCGCCGCCGTTTTTCAGGGCGATGGTGCATTACGCGCAAGATGGTTCGTATTCCTGGCATTGCCCCGGCCACTCGGGCGGGGTCGCCTTCCTGAAATCACCGATCGGTCAGATGTTCCACCAGTTCTTCGGCGAGAACATGCTGCGCGCCGATGTCTGTAACGCCGTGGAAGAACTTGGCCAGCTGCTTGACCATACCGGGCCAGTCGCTGCCAGCGAACGCAATGCGGCGCGGATTTTCAATGCAGACCACTGCTATTTCGTCACCAACGGCACCTCGACCTCGAACAAGATGGTCTGGCATTCCACCGTTGCACCGGGCGATGTCGTCGTCGTTGACCGCAACTGCCACAAGTCAGTGCTGCACTCGATCATCATGTGCGGCGCGATTCCGGTGTTTCTAATGCCAACACGTAATCATCTGGGCATCATCGGTCCCATTCCGGTCGAAGAATTCCGGATGGAGAACATCATGAAAAAGGTCGAAGCCAACCCTTTCGCGCGCGATGCCAAAAACAAGGTGCCGCGCATCCTGACCATCACCCAATCAACTTACGATGGCGTGATCTATAACGTCGAGACCATCAAGGAAATGCTCGACGGCGAAATCGAAACCCTGCATTTCGACGAAGCCTGGCTGCCGCATGCGAGCTTCCATGATTTTTACAAAGACATGCACGCGATCGGCAAGGATCGACCGCGCGCGAAGAAGTCAATGATTTTCTCGACGCAGTCCACGCACAAACTGCTGGCAGGCCTGTCGCAGGCGTCGCAGATTCTGGTGCAGGAATCAGAGACGGTGAAGCTGGATCGGGACAGCTTCAATGAA
>JBILCO010000162.1:0-5491 GCA_044353075.1 Burkholderiaceae bacterium | reverse complement strand
TCGGAAGGTTCCAGTGCAAATGAGATCAGATCAAAGGGCAAAGGCACCGGCTGCGCGCGGGCTATCAGCTCGGACATGGGCCTTCCGGTCAGCGCGATGATTTCGAGTGCGCGCTGGATGCGTTGCGAGTCATTCGGCTTGAGCCGCTCTGCAGTGACCGGATCCAGTGCTTTCAGGCGCGCATGCAGTGCGGGTGTGCCGTGCCGCAGGGCTTCCATGTCGAGTTGCGCGCGCAAGGCGAGATCAGCCTGCGGCAGTTCGTCCAGTCCATCGCGCAGGCCTTTGAAATACAGCATGGTGCCGCCTACCAGCAGAGGCAGTTTGCCGCGCGCGTGAATATCACCGATTAACCGTAGCGCATCCTCACGAAATTGCATCACCGAGTACGCTTCTGACGGGTCGCGGATATCGATCAGGTGGTGCGGTACTGCCGCTAGCTCTTCGGCGCTGGGTTTGGCGGTGCCGATATCCATGCCGCGGTAAATCAGCGCGGAATCAACCGAAATGATTTCGCAGGGTAGTTGTTGTGCCATCGCCAGTGCAGCGGCAGTTTTGCCTGAAGCCGTGGGTCCCATGATCGCGACCACCTGAGGCTTGGTAGTCGTCATGCCCGAACCGTGCGCGGTGCGATCCAGCGAACGGCAAAAAAATTCAGCGCACCCAGTGCGCAGGCAATGATTGCCAGCGGGTACAGCGTGCCATTATGCGTTGCGCCGACGACGGTGCCGGTCACGAATGCACACGCCATGAATAAAGCGCCCATCAGGCCAGCGGCTGTGCCAGCTTGTCTTGCAAAAGGTGCGACAGCGCCGGATTGCGTGACCGGAAAGTTGATACCGTGTGCTGCCATCGTCAGGAACATGGCGATGACCACCGTACTCCAGTGCCACAGCCCTGCGATGGTCGCGATTAAAAAAAAGAGGCCAGCGCCCAGCGAACAAGTCGTGCCGATGCGCAGCGCGTCGGCGCTGCTGAAGGATTTAAGAAGGCGTCGGCAAATCAGCGTTCCCGTCATGTAGCCGGAGACGCCGATGGCAAAGCAGTAGCCAAACCATTGCGTCGGTACCTCAAGCACTTGGATCAGCACGAAAGATGAACCGGAAATGAACATGAAAATACTGCTGTAGGAGATCGCACCGGGAAAGGCATAGGTCCAGAATTCGCGCGAGCCGAGCACCCGCCGGTAGTTATCAAGCAGCCCTGCGAGGCGTGTCGCTTCCGGATTTTTATGTTCATTCGTTTCGGGCAGTCGCAGAATGCACACGATGAATAACAAAGTCGAAAAAATACCAAGCGCGATAAACGCCGCACGCCAGCCAAAACTGACCTGCAAGTAAGATCCGAGTATGGGTCCGAAAATCGGTGCCAGCGAAATCCAGGTACTGGCGCGGGCGATCACCCGTGCGCTGTGTTCGGGCGCATAGGCATCGCGCACAATGGCGCGCGCCACCATCACAGCAGCGCAGCAACCTAGCGCCTGCAGAAAGCGCGCAGCGATCAGCAGCTCAATCGAGCGCGACAAGCCGCACAGAATACTGGCCAACAGATACAAGGCGAGACCACCCAGCACCACGGGCCGACGACCAAAGCGATCCGACAAAGGGCCCACCACCAACTGAGCGCCGCCAAAGCCCACCACGAACAAAGAAAGCGTCAGTTGTACCGTTGCGACCGGCACACTGAAATCGGTCGCCAGTGTCGGCAGTGATGCCAGATACAAATCCGTCGACAAGGGCTGCATCATCAGCATGGCCGTGATCAGCACGAGAATCGGCGCGTGCGCGAATTGGGAGAGTGGCAGCAGGCTCGGCCGTTGGCTCAGTGATTGAATCGGCGGTTGATTCTGCGGTGGATTCATCTGGAGGACGCTTACTGACCGCGCAGGAAAAGCTTATCGAGATCGGACAGCGCCAGTTGCACCCAGGTCGGTCGGCCGTGATTGCATTGATCAGCGCGATCGGTTGCCTCCATCTGTCGCAGCAGTGCATTCATTTCCGGAATGCTCAGCTGACGATTCGCGCGCACCGCCGTATGGCAGGCGAGCGTACCCAGCAATTCATTGCGACGTTCAGTTAGTACATGGGAGCCACCGTACTCGCGCACATCGCGCAGGATGTCGCGCGCCAGTGCTTGCGCATCGCTGTTGGCCAGCAATGCGGGTATCGCGCGTACTGCTAGGGTGGTGGGTGACAGCACCGCCATATCGAAGCCCAGTGTGGCGAGTACCTCGCCATTCTCTTCCACGGTACCCATCTCAACCGGATCGGCGATCAGTGTCACCGGAATCAGCAGTGGCTGCAGTTGCACTGATTCTGATTGCAGCGCCTGCTTGAATTGTTCATACAGAATGCGTTCATGGGCCGCATGCATATCCACCAGTACCAGGCCGGCGCGGTTTTGCGCGAGCACAAAAACACCATGCAGTTGCGCGAGTGCGAAACCCAGCGGAAATTCTTCAGCGTCCGTGTCAGCAGTGGTGCCAGTGGCGGCGCTGGTGTTCGACAAACCCGACAGTGCCGATAGCGAAGACGAGTAGGGCGGGTAGGCTTCAGGCGCGGAGCCGGCAGCCGATGATCCGGTGTCCCGAAACATCTCGCCATAACGGAAGGTGTTTTGCGCTACACCGAATGATGCCTGTCGTGGTTGGTTCTGAATCCACGGCATGGCACCTGACGCGGCGGGCATGGGCGCCGGCGCTGTTCCCTGCGCGGTGGCTGAAGTACGGGCCAGCGCGCGGTTAACCGCATGAAAAACAAACTGATGAACCGCACGGCTATCGCGAAAGCGCACTTCAATCTTTGACGGATGCACATTCACATCGACCAGCGAAGGATCGAGATCAAGGCGCAGTACATACGACGGGAAACGATCGCCGTGCAGTACATCCTGGTAAGCAGAGCGCACCGCATGGGTGAGCAGCTTGTCCCTCACAAAACGGCCATTTACATAAAAATACTGCGCATCGGCGCGCGAACGCGCAGCCGTTGGCAGTCCGATAAAACCCTGCAGCGTCAGTGGCCCGGCCGCTTCTTCCAGCGGCAGACGCGCCTGTGCGAATTCATCACCCAGAATTTGAGCACTGCGCTGCGCCGCTGTGCTTTCTTGCCAGTGATCGACGGTTTTGCCGTTGTGGCTGAGGGTGAAGCGCACATCGGGGCGGGCTAGTGCGATACGCCGGACGACTTCCGCGCAATGGCCAAATTCGGTTTGTTCGGTTTTCAGAAATTTGCGGCGTGCCGGCGTGTTGAAATACAAATCCTGCACATCGATCACCGTGCCTTGTGCGCCGGAGGCGGGCGCAGTCTTGTCAGGCGCATGGCCGCTGATCTGCCATGCATGGTTTTGTCCCTCGCTCCGCGAGGTCAGTGTTAATTGAGAGACGGACGCAATCGAAGCCAGCGCTTCACCACGGAAACCTAAGGTACTGACGTTCTCAAGATCAGTGAGGCTAGCGATCTTGGAAGTGGCATGCCGGGCCAGCGACAGCGGCATTTGTTCCGGAGGTATGCCGCAGCCATTGTCGGTGATCGAGATTCTTTTCACACCACCGGCTTCCAGCCGGATGGTGATCTGGGTTGCGCCGGCATCGAGCGCATTTTCCAGCAGCTCCTTGACGACCGCCGACGGACGTTCAATGACTTCCCCGGCCGCGATCTGCGAGATCAGCTGGTCAGGCAGCGGTCGTATGATGCGTTCGGCAGGCGCGGTGGTGCTCATTGTTTGATTCATCATATTGATTCAGCGCTTGATTATACCGAGTGCGCAAAGCCGCTTTTGATGCGCTCGCCCTGCCGCGCTCGGCAGTATCAGCGTGTATGATCGGCGCTTTTTACGGCTTCTCTTTGGCGGATCATGGAATTTTCACAACTTCTGAGCCTCGTGCTGCACATCGATAAATCCCTGGAAACGATGCTGATCGCCTACGGGCCCTGGGTTTATGCCTTGTTGTTCGCCATTGTGTTTGCAGAGACGGGTCTGGTGGTTTTTCCGTTTCTGCCCGGTGACACGCTGCTGTTTGTCGGCGGTGCGTTTTGCGCGAATGGCGCGATGCATGTCGGACTGCTGATGCTCTTGCTGATCGTAGCCGCAATTCTGGGAAATACCGTCAATTACTATGTGGGCCGCGCGATAGGTCAGCAAGTGTTTACCCGCAATTACCGCTGGCTCGACCGGCAGGCGCTGGAGAAGACCCATGCGTTCTTTGAAAAGCATGGTGGCAAAACGATTGTGATCGCACGCTGGCTGCCGGTGGTTCGCACGTTTGCGCCGTTCGTTGCGGGTGTCTCCGGCATGAGTCTGGCGCGCTTTCAGTTCTATAACGTGACCGGTGCGGTGTTGTGGGTGGTGGTGCTCGTGATGGGCGGCTACTTCTTCGGCAATATCCCGGTGATTCGTGATCACCTCAACACCATTGTGTTGATCGGTGTGGCGGCCGCGGTGGTGCCGGTGGCACTGGGTGCGGCCTGGCGTTTTCTTGGAAAGTTCGGGAAAGGTCGGGTGACCGACAAAGCCAGTTAGTCCTGTAACGACACTGGATCCCGGCCTTCGCCGGGATGACAGTTTTTGGGGCTGACGACTCTCGAATCGTCATCCCGGCGTAGGCCGGGATCCAGTTGGTTACAAGCCCCAAAAAGACGGATAGTTTATCAATCGTCATCCCGGCGTAGGCCGGGATCCAGTGGCTTTAGCTAGGTATCAGTAGCATTCACGCTGAAAAGACGGGTTTGACTCAGGTGAGCGGATTTTTCCTCAGGCTCGGATGCTTCGCGAGATATTTCTGTATCCCGCGCATCAACGCATCCGCCATCTTGTCCTGATAGCCCTCATCCGTCAGCTTCGCTTCTTCCTCCGGATTGGAAATAAACGCGGTTTCAACCAGGATGCTCGGAATATCCGGCGCCTTGAGCACTGCAAACCCCGCTTGCTCCACCTGCGCTTTGTGCAGGCGGTTGATGTGGCCAATTTCACCCAGCACTGATGTGGCCAGCTTCATGCTGTCATTGATTTGTGCGGTGGTTGAGAGATCAAGCAGTACGCTGGCGAGCTGCTGGTTTTTACTGCGCAGGTTCACGCCGCCAATGAGATCGGCGGCATTTTCCTTGTTGGCCAGCCAGCGCGCTGCGGTTGAGCTGGCGCCTTTTTCCGATAAAGCAAAAACGGATGAGCCTCGTGCTGTGGGCTCGATGAAGGCGTCGGCGTGAATCGAGACGAAAAGATCAGCTTGAACCTTGCGCGCCTTTTGTACTCGCACATGCAGCGGTACAAAGTAATCACCGTCGCGGGTAAGCATGACCCGTATATTCGGTTGCTGTTCCAGTCGAGATTTGAGACGCCGCGCAATCGACAGCACCACATTTTTTTCATAGCTGCCGCCGCGTCCGACCGCGCCTGGATCTTCGCCGCCATGGCCAGGATCAAGCGCGATGGTGACCATACGGGTCAATGTGACGGGCTTGTCATCGATGGTGCCGGGTTTTGCGGTTGCAGCGAT
>JBILCO010000189.1:0-4742 GCA_044353075.1 Burkholderiaceae bacterium | reverse complement strand
CAGGCAACGCCGATGCCGGCCAGCGTAATCGCTATCCACTGTATGGGTTTCAATCGCTCGCCCAACAGTACGCCAAACAGCACATTGAACAGCGGCGCGATGAAATAGCCGAGGCTGGCGTCGATGATGCGATCGGCATTGACCGCCCAGATGTAAATGACCCAGTTCGCGCCCAGCATGGCCGCACTGGTGACAAAGGCCAGCGCAATGCGAGGCCGCGCGCGGATGCTCTGCATCCAGTCCCATTGCCGCCGGAAGGTCAAAATCAGCCCGAGAAAAATCGCCGACCACAGCACCCGGTGCGAGAGTATTTCCAGCGAAGGTACGCTCTTAAGCAATTTTAGATAGAGCGGAAAAATTCCCCACAAGGTAAATGCACTGCCTGCGCTGAGTATCCCGAGAAGCATCGTTAATCCAGTCCCAGCGGCAGTTGCGGCTGAGGCTCTGCGGGCTGGTCAGCGGAAGCCCGGCTTGCGGTGCTGTTTGAGGATCGCCGTTTGCCCTCGCGCAGTGGATTGCGGCTGCCATGCTTGACGAAAACCTGACGCGCTTCCTCGCGCATCTGCGGATCACGGCGTAGCGACCAGAGCAGATCGCGCGCCAGCTTTGCGCTCGTCAGATGGTCAACGATGGGTTCCGGGTAGTCCGGGCCGATCAGGAATTGCTGCTCTTTTTGCAGGGCCAGCGGCATGGTGGCCGGTTCAAAAATGAAGTCGTCAGGCACGCGCCTGAGTTCGGGTAGCCAGCGCCTGACGAAAATACCGTTCGGATCCTGGTCTTGTGCCTGCTTGACCGGGTTGTAGATACGCAGCGTGTTAATGCCGGTCACGCCGGACTGCATCTGTATCTGCGAATAGTGGATGCCGGGTTCGTAGTCGAGAAACTCACGCGCCAGATGCAGCGCTGGCTCGCGCCAGTGATTCCAGAGCTGGTAGCTTGAAAAGCTGATCAGCATCGCGCGCATGCGGAAATTGATCCAGCCCGTTTGCGCGAGCATCTTCATGCAGGCGTCGATCAGCGGGAAGCCGGTTTCGCCGGCGCACCAGCGTTCGAAATACTCTTGATTGAAATGTGGTTCACGCAGTCCGTCAAATCCGCGATGGACATTGCGCAGCTCGATGTCCGGTTCGGACTCAAGTTTTTGAATGAAGTGACAATGCCAGTGTAGACGGCTTTCGAAAGATTTCAGGCTGGCCAGCGTGCTACTCGGGCGCACGGCCTCAGGCAGTGCCTTGAGCTGCTCGCGGGTTTTCCAAATTTTGTGCATCAGCTCGCGCACCGACAGCACGCCAAAGGCAAGGTAAGGCGACAGGCGCGAGCAGGCAGTTTCTGCGGTCAGTGGACTGGACATCGCATAGCGGTAGTCGGCGAGATGCTGACTGAAAAACGTTTTCACCTGCTGCGAGGCGAGTCGTCGGCCACCGCGCTGCCGCAGCGGTTTGTCTGGCGCATCCAGCCCCAGCTGTCGAGGCGTCATCAACCCCGAGGGTGACAAGGTTTTGCCAGTACTTCGCAAGACGTCGGGCGCGCTGATGACGGGTGTGCGCATGCGCTGCATCCATTGACTCGCCCAGTCATCGCGCGAGCCCAGCCGGCGTACCACGCCATTGGACGGATATTCTTTCCAGCGCAGGCCTTGCGCGCGGCACCAGTCGGCCACGCGGCGGTCGCGGGCATAGCTGACCGCATTGCCGGTTTCTTCATGCGAGTAGAGCGTGAAATGACCAAACTGCTCATGAACACGCTGCAAAGCGGAGGTGATTTCGCCATGCAGAATCAGCAATGACGTGCCACGCCCGGCAAGGGCGTGATCCAGATCTTCCAGGCATTCATTGATGAAAGCGACGTGCTGAGTGGCGCAATCTGGTGCACGGATGAGTTCCGGTTCATACACGTACAAGGGCAGCACGGCGGAATGACGACTCGCTTCGAACAGCGGCAGATGATCGAAAACCCGCAGGTCGCGTTTGAACCAGACGACGGCAATACCGGGTGATGTCATCGATGCCATGTGCGCCGGGGCGCGTCAGCGGAGGCGGCGGTGCAATGGCTCCAGAAAGCCGAAAACGAACGGCAGGCCGTGTCGGGATCAGGAAACCGGCGTAGTGAATCTTGCAAGTCAGAGCAAAGCACGGGCAGCAATTCGCGATAACCAGGATTGAATGTGGCCACTGAGCAGATGTCGGCAGCGTTGGCGAGCATTGTACTGAGTTCTGTCAGATCACCGACGAAGATATGGTCGGTGACGGCCTGCATGCGCTGCAGGACGAAATCCCATCGTTGTTGCGACCATGGGAAGCGCTGATGAAAGGGGCGATGAATGACACCTAATCGCAGTCCATCGAATTCAGAGTTCGCGAGCATCCAAGGATGCACCAGCTGCACTCGACGGGCTTCACTTAGTGCGTTTTTGTCAGTGCTCAGGCTATCGGGTGGGGCGCTGAGCGCCGGCTCGCTGATACCCAACAAGGACGGATGGATACCCACGGTTGTTTGGCTGCGCGCAATCGTTTCCAGTGCTTCATAGGTTGTATCGATCACGCTGCGTGGGCAATGCCAGGCCTGAGCTGCATGTTTGGCGACATTTTCTGCATTGAACAAATACGGCTTGCTGCTGAAGGTCGCCGCAATCCACTGCCAAGACAAATGATTCGATGCCAGATCGCCATCCAGCAGATGACCGTACATCCAATCGGCAGCGACACGCCAGTGCACTTTTCGTAAATGAATCGTGTAACTGGCCAGCCACATGCGCGCATGATTATGCAAATAACCCGTCTGATAGAGCGTGTGTACCGCGCGATCGATTACGGGCAGACCGGTGCGGCCTTCGCGGATATCGTCGGGTAGCGTGGTGCCGTACTGAATGCCCGGCAAAGGCGTGCGCATGTCACTGAAAATCGCATCCCCTGCACGATGCCAGACATGATGAAAAAATTCACGCCAGCCGAATTCGAACGCGAGCTTGTCTTCCAGCGTGAGCTTCGGCAGTTGCTCAAAGAGCTCAGGTATCGAGATGAACCCGTGCGTCAGATAGGGCGAGAGCCGCGTCACCTTGCCATCGAGATGATTGCGGGTTTTGGTGTAAGCCGCGATGTTGATCGCGGTAATGGTATCGGCCAGCGCTGATTCAGTGGGGGACATTCATTGCCACCGAATCACATGCTGCGCCGGTACTGTCCACCCACCTCGAAAAGCGCATCGGTAATCTGGCCGAGTGAGCACACGCGCACCGCTGCCATCAATTGAGCAAAGACATTCTCGTCACGAATCACGGCTTCCTGAAGCGCGGCCAGTGATTGCTTGGCAGCGTCGCTGTGAGCCGCATGGAAATCTGCAAGGCGTTGCAACTGCGATTGCTTTTCATCGTCGGTCGAGCGTGCGAGCTCCAGCTGCTGCGGGATGGTGTCACCCTTGGGATTGCGGAAGGTATTGACGCCAATGATGGGCAGGCTACCGTCGTGTTTCTTGTGCTCGTAGAGCATGGATTCTTCTTGAATCTTGCCGCGCTGATAGCCCGTTTCCATCGCGCCCAGCACACCGCCGCGTTCGGCGATGCGCTCGAACTCTTGCAGCACCGCTTCTTCGACCAGATCAGTGAGTTCTTCGATGATGAAGGAGCCCTGACTGGAGTTTTCATTTTTTGCCAGACCCCATTCGCGGTTGATGATCAGCTGAATCGCCAGTGCGCGGCGCACGGATTCATCAGTCGGCGTGGTAATCGCTTCGTCATACGCATTGGTATGCAGGGAGTTGCAGTTGTCGTAGATGGCAATCAGTGCCTGCAGCGTGGTGCGGATGTCATTGAAATCAACTTCTTGTGCGTGCAGTGAACGACCGGAGGTCTGAATGTGATATTTCAGTTTTTGCGAGCGATCATTTGCGCCGTATTTCTCGCGCATGGCCACGGCCCACAGACGACGCGCCACCCGGCCGAGTACGGTGTATTCCGGATCCATGCCATTGGAGAAGAAGAACGACAGATTCGGTGCGAAATCATCAATCGACATGCCACGCGCCAGATATGCTTCAACAAAAGTGAAGCCATTAGAGAGCGTGAACGCCAGCTGAGAAATCGGGTTCGCGCCCGCCTCGGCGATGTGATAGCCCGAGATCGATACTGAATAGAAATTACGTACTTTGTGATCGACGAAATACTGCTGAATATCGCCCATCACTTTCAAAGAAAACTCGGTAGAGAAGATGCAGGTGTTCTGACCTTGATCTTCTTTCAGAATATCGGCCTGCACCGTGCCGCGCACATTTTGCAGCACCCAAGCGCGGATTTGTGCGGCTTCTTCTGCCGTGGGCTCGCGACCTTTTTCTGTCGTGAACTTGGCGAGTTGCTGATCAATCGCCGTATTCATGAACATCGCAAGGATGGTCGGCGCCGGGCCGTTGATGGTCATGGAGACCGACGTGGTCGGATCGCACAGATCAAAGCCCTCGTACAGCACCTTCATGTCATCCAGCGTGGCGATCGACACACCGGAGTTACCCACTTTGCCGTAAATGTCGGGACGCAGCGCGGGATCAGCGCCATACAGCGTAACGGAGTCGAATGCGGTAGACAAACGCTTGGCCGGCATGCCTTCGGATACCAGCTTGAAGCGACGATTGGTTCTGAATGCATCACCTTCACCGGCGAACATGCGCGTTGGGTCTTCGTTCTCGCGCTTGAACGGAAACACACCGGCGGTATAAGGGAAGCTGCCGGGGAGATTTTCTTTCATCAACCAGCC
>JBILCO010000161.1:0-5515 GCA_044353075.1 Burkholderiaceae bacterium | reverse complement strand
ATCATAAAGAGGGGCATCACCGGCTCGTGGCTTGACCGCCTGGACGCCATGCCAGGCTTCATACATCGCCGGACGCATCAGGTCATTCATCGCTGCATCAACGACAGCAAAGTTCTTGGTGCTGCCGTGCTTCAGATAATGCACTTCGGTCAGCAGCACGCCGGCGTTACCGACAATGGAGCGCCCGGGCTCAAACATAATGGTCAGAGGTGTCCGGTCATGTTTGTCAGCGCGCCAGCGATCGATGCGTGCGAAGAGTCGCCCCAGGTAGTCCGCGACAGGCACGGGCTTTTCCTGGTCATAGCAGATACCAATACCGCCGCCAATATCAAGGTGATGCAGCGCTATGCCCTCGCTGGCCAGCTGATCAACCAGCTCGATTATTTTATCCAGTGCTTCCAGCAGTGGTGCGTCATCCAGTAACTGCGAACCAATGTGGCAATCGATACCGGTCACTTCAAGGTGGGGCAGGCTGGCCGCCACACGGTAGGTGGGCAGCGCGTCTTCAAAGGCAATGCCAAACTTGTTATCTTTGAGGCCGGTAGATATGTAGGGATGCGTCTTCGGATCGACGTCAGGATTTACGCGCAGGGATATTCGCGCACGCTTGCCCAGACTGGCGGCGACCTCATTAAGGCGATGCAGCTCGGGAATCGATTCGACGTTAAAGCACAGAATGTCATGCGAGAGCGCCAGCTGCATCTCGTCCCGGGTTTTGCCCACGCCGGAAAAAATAACCTTTTGCGGATTTCCACCAGCCGCGATCACCCGCTCCAGCTCGCCACCCGACACAATGTCAAAGCCCGATCCCAGTTTCGCCAGCAGGTTCAGCACTGCCAGGTTAGCGTTTGATTTGACCGCGTAGCAGATCAGCGATGACGTATCATCGCGGCCATGCGAGCGGCAGGCGTGGGCGTAGGCGAGAAAATTTTCCGTGACGCTGGCGCTTGAATAGACGTAGGTTGGGGTGCCAAACGCTTGGGCAATAGCGCTCAGTGCGACGTCTTCGGCAAACAGTTCGCCGTCACGATAATTGAAATGTGAAATATTCACGGCTTCAGGGCTGGCGAGTGTTGTCGGGTTTGGAGGCTGGCTGGGCATCAAACTCAGTATCGGTTTTTGTGCTGGGTGCGGGGCGGTCCGGCAAATACAGCGGACCGTATTGCCCGCAAGCACTCAGGCCGGATAACGCGATCGCCGCTAAAATGATGCCGAATCTGTGCATGATGAACGAAAAGCTTTGCAGACCGTTTCGATGTCGGAACGATGTCTGTCGTCTGTTAAAAATCTACCGGAGTTTAGCATGAGCGAATCCGAGTTCCTGACCGCCGCCGAGGCGGTGATCAATGCGATCGAAATCGGGATGGAGCGTGCCGCCGAAGCGGCCGATGTTGATCTGGAATGCAGCCGCAGCGGTAATGTGCTCGAGATCGAATTTATTGATCAGGGCTCGAAAATCATCGTCAACACGCAGGCTGCGATGCAGGAAATCTGGGTCGCTGCACGCGCCGGCGGATTCCATTACCGAATGGCAGACGGTCAGCAATGGAAGGATACGCGGGACGGATCGGAGCTCTTCGCGGCGCTGTCGCGGCTGGCCAGTGGGCAAGCTGGCGCAAGCCTCGACATCGCGCCACCGTCTTAGACACAAAAGTGTCCGGTTTTATTCAACCAGCGCTTGCCTAGAAAATCTCGCTCTGAGGCTCGGCCTCGTTCTTTTCCCCAGCTTTCTCGCTATCGCCTGATGGTGTCAATCCGACCGAGTTCACGCCGCTGCCATCGGCGAATTCGGTGTAGACGTAATCGCCCGCATGCATGGTTACCCCGCCGGGCATGGGCCTCTCTTGGACGGGCAATACCTGCAGTGCCTTTTGCATGTAGCTGATCCAGATTGGCAAAGCCAGGCCGCCACCGGTCTCGCGGCTGCCGAGATTTCTGGGTTTGTCGAAGCCTATCCATGCCACACCCACCAGTTTCGGGTGATAGCCTGCGAACCAGGCGTCGATGGAATCATTGGTGGTGCCGGTTTTGCCAGCGATGTCCGGGCGTTTCAGTGCCAGCGCACGCATTGCGGTGCCATGCTTCACCACATCTTTGAGCATACTGTCGACCAGAAACGCGTTGCGCTCATCAATCACACGGAGATTTTCATCGCCAGCACGTTCCGGGCTGACCTGAAACAGTATTCGGCCGCTGTTATCTGTGATTTTGGAAATCAGGTAGGGATTGATTTTGTAACCGCCGTTCGCAAACACGGCATAAGCCCCCGCCATTTGCAGGGGTGTGACGGCACCGGCACCGAGGGCCATGGTCAGGTAGGGTGGATTCTTTTCCTGGTCAAATCCAAAGCGGGTTACATATTCTTGTGCGTAATTGGCACCGATGCGATCAAGAATTCGGATCGACACCATGTTCTTGGAGCGCGTCAGACCCTTTCGCATCGACAGCGGGCCATCATATTTGCCATCGTAGTTCTTCGGTTCCCACGCCTGAGAACCCGTCTTCCCGGCATCGAAGACAATCGGCGCGTCGTTGATCATGGTGGCGGGCGACAGACCTTTTTCCAGCGAGGCCGAATAGATGAAAGGCTTGAAAGTCGAGCCGGGCTGGCGCCATGCTTGCGTGACATGGTTGAACTTGGTGCGGCTGAAGTCAAAACCACCGACCAGCGATTTGATGCGGCCATCTTCGGCGCTGACCGACACAAACGCTGCTTCCACTTCCGGTAACTGAATGACGGTCCAGCCTGCGCCTTCCTGCATTACCCGAATGATTGCGCCGCGCCGTATGCGTTTATTGGCGGGCATTTTGTCCGTCAGTGCGGTTGCGGCTGCGCCGAGGTCTGTGTTGGCAATCGTAATTTCTTCGCCGGATGCCAGCACGGCCCGGACACTTTTGGGTGTTGTCGACAACACGGCGGCGGCAATGATGCCATCGCTGTCCGGGTGTTCAGCCAATTCGGATTCGATCGCTGCTTCTGCTTCTGATTTATTCGCTGGAATATCCATGTAGCCTTCCGGGCCACGATACGGCTGACGTTTCTCGTACTCGAGCACGCCACGGCGCAACGCCAGATAGGCGGCGTCCTGATCGGCCTTGGTAATCGTCGTGAATACATTCAGGCCGCGTGTGTAGGCATCTTCTTTGAACTGGTCGTAGACCATTTGGCGGGCCATCTCGGATACGTACTCGGCATGAATGCCAAAGTCCGTGCTGTCCATCTTGATGCGAAGTTCTTCGTCCCGTGCGTTTTCATACTGGGCTGTGGTGATGTAACCCAGATCATGCATGCGCTGCAAAATATATTGCTGGCGTCCCTTGGCCCGCTTGGGATTGACGACGGGATTGTTGGCTGAAGGTGCCTTGGGCAAACCTGCGAGCATCGCTGCTTCTGCAATCGTAATTTCACCTAATTTTTTGCCAAAATAAATCTGCGCGGCGGAGGCAAAGCCATAAGCGCGCTGCCCCAGATAGATCTGGTTCATATACAGCTCAAGGATCTGGTCTTTAGTCAGCGTTTTCTCTATTTTCCAGGCGAGCAGGACTTCATACAGCTTGCGTTTGATGGTTTGTTCGCTGGACAGGAAAAAATTACGTGCCACCTGCTGGGTAATGGTTGAAGCACCCTGACGACTGCCGCCGAAGGTATTGTTGACCATCGCGCGCAGAATGCCCCAGTAATCGACGCCGCCGTGCTCGTAGAAGCGATCATCCTCAATGGCCAGCACCGCTTGTTTCATGACCGGAGGAATGTCTTTGTAGCGGACGAGGCTACGGCGCTCTTCGCCAAATTCACCGATCAGCATGTTATCTGCTGAAAACACGCGCAGCGGCATTTTGGGCTGATAGGTGGCCAGCGCATCAATATCCGGCAGCGTGGGATAAGCCATCATCAGGATGAAGCCCGCCAGCATTACACCAATGAGGGCAAGGCCTCCTATCGTGCTTAGCAGACTGAGCGCCAATTTGACCGGCGCCGGCAGGAGGAATGGGCGCTCGCCCTTGGGCGCATCCCCGTTCGGAGTGGATGAATTCATGCGGGAATAAGAGAGAGAGGCGAGAACGCCTTGATGCCCATCATTATAACGGCTGGCTTGTCGCTGGCTGCGTGTTTGCGGCGAACTTGAGATGGCAGGTAACGCCAGCCTGATGAGTGCCGTGAAATTGTACGAAACACAGCGTTTTGTGTTCGAAAGCTTCAGTGACGCCGATTTGCGTCGGCATTTGACAACGCCCGTGTGACGCGACTTTACATCCTGAAAAGGCACTTGTTAGCATCCGCGTCGTATTTAAAAAATGACAACATCTCTCGCGCGGAGTGCGTACGCATGCTTTCTCTGGGGTCATGGTTTCGTCGTCATCAGACACCGGTGCTAGGCATCGACGTCAGTCCGGGCGGGATCCGCATCATCGAACTTGTGCGCGAGGGCAAAGGCTTTCGGGTTGCGCATTTTGCGCATGAGTCACTACAACCGGGGGCGCTGCGCGACGGTGGTTTTGCGCAGATGGATGCGCTCACCGAATCCTTGCAGCGCGGGCTCAAGACCAGTGGTACGCGTTTGCGTACGGCTGCAATGGCCTTGCCTTCCGGCGCCGTTATTAAAAAAATGCTGATGCTCCCGACCAGCCTTTACGAAGAAGAGCTGGAAATGCAGGTGGAGGTTGAAGCCAGCCAGGCTTTGCCATTTCCGCTGGATGAAATCAGTCTTGATTTTGCAGTGGTCGGCCCATCGGTGACCAACGATGACTACGTTGATGTGATGCTGGTCGCGGCGCGCAAGGAACGCATTGATGAGCGACTGGCGTTGGCGGAGGCGGCTGGCTTGCGTCCTGTCGTGATCGATCTTGAATCACAGGCCATGGCTACTGCCTTGACACTGGTTGAATCCCAACGCCAGTATCGCTCTGACACGAATGAGCCCGTGGCACTGCTGCAACTGGGGAGTGAGGGTAGTTATTGTGCAGTGATGCTCAATGATCTGGTCATTTATGAACGTGAACTGGGATTGTCTTTGCCCAGAGCAGATCAGGAAAAATCACGTGCTGCTGCAGAGTCACTCAGGGAGGCGGTGTGCCAGGAACTGACGCGTGCATTGCAGCTGTTTGCTACATCAACCCAACACGCGGGTGTGGCGCATGTCTATATCGCTGGCAGTGCTCATGTCATGGGGCCAGATCTCGCTGATTTCGTACAGGGCAGAGTCGGTGTGGGGGTGTCGATGCCCGATCCTCTCGCAGGTATGGATTTGCCATCCAGCGCTACCCGTCTCAACGAAGATTCGCCTGCCTGGCTGATTGCCTGTGGTCTGGCATTGCGGAGTTTCAGCACATGATCACGTTTAATCTGCTGCCCTGGCGCGAAGCCAGGCGGCGTGAGCGCAAGCGTTTGTTTAACGGCTTGCTGGTCCTGTCGGGTTTGTGTGGACTCATTGTGGTGTTGGTGATCGGTGCGGTCAATGTCGCGCATTTATCGACGCAACACAGCCGCAATACCGTGCTGCAGTCTGAAAATGCC
>JBILCO010000159.1:0-5551 GCA_044353075.1 Burkholderiaceae bacterium | reverse complement strand
ATCGTCAGCGTCGCAATCGGCGCGCCCTGCCCGTCGATCTCCAGCGTCCAGTGCCGATACTGGTCAGGAGACGTCGCGTAGTTAACGGTGAATGGTGAGGTCATGGCTGGCTGGATTGCAATATTATGCAGGTAACGTTTAGACACGCACTATATTGCATTAAGGAAGGCACGTCAACGTTGGGGCTTATCCCCTGACAATGAGGGAAATGCCGGCGCTGCCCCGATCAATTTCCATAAAGCCAGCACACTGCGTGGTCAATGTCTTGCAGTCATTGGCTTTAGATCAAATTTGCAGGAATGACACTACGTAAAATTGCGTGGGTCAAAGGCATCACCATGACATGAAGCTCACCCTCACTTACCAACAACTTTGATCGAGCAATTCATGAAACCAATCAGCCACTCCTGTTCAAAGACTTCTTCACCTCCATCAGTCAATGGCGCTCACGATACCGCGCCTCCCAAGATGACTGTTATGAAAGAAAGGTCACATACTTACAGGACATTTTTAAATGACTTACCTGAACGAGTCACTATTGTCGAAGTGGGTGCACGGGATGGCTTGCAAAACGAAACAAAAACGGTGTCCAACCATATCAAGATCGAATTAATCAATCGCTTTACCAAAGCCGGAATCAAAAAAATTGAAGTGGGATCTTTTGTTTCACCTGATTGGGTGCCACAAATGGCGGGTTCGGCTGAGGTACTGGCGGGAATTACTCACAAAGCAGGCGTGGAATACTCTGTATTGGTACCTAACATGAAAGGATTCAAAGCCGCAGTCGCAGGCGAATTTCTGCCGGAAAAAATGGTGATCTTCGGCTCAGCCTCTGAAGTATTTTCTAAAAAGAATATCAATTGCTCGAAAGCGGAATCAATGGAGCGCTTCAGCGAGGTTGCGCGCAAGACCAAGGAATACGGCATGCAGTTACGCGGCACCGTCAGTTGTGCCTTTGGCTTTTATGGCGATCAGGTCACGCTGGACGACGTGACCGACGTGGTGGCCAATTTCCGAGAGCTTGACTGTGATGACATTAATATTGCTGACACCATTGGCGTGGCAACACCAAACAAGGTGTACACACTTCTGGAGCACCTTAAGGATGAAGTTCCAGTCAATAAACTCTCCATGCATTTTCACGATACGTATGGACAAGGCATGGGGAATATCTGCGCCAGCCTTCAAGCGGGCATAACGACGTTCGATTCTTCAGTCGCGGGTCTTGGCGGCTGCCCCTATGCCAAAGGCGCTACTGGCAATGTGGCAACGGAAGACGTGCTGTATCTCCTGCACGAATTGGGTGTTGAGACCGGTGTTGATTTACATGCCGTCGCGGATACGGGCCGATTTATTCTGGATCAACTTGGCCGCAAATCGGGAAGCCGGGTTGGCGATGCCATCCTTGCAAAGCGTGAGCCGACGATAAAACCCGGGCCGGCAAAACTCTAACGAAGTACTGATTCAACAAAATCAGGCATTTTTGTGGCTTGGAAAATAAGGTTAACCCGTTGATTTGTCGGGACCCCGTATCAAGCTGCTCTCTGTCGTCACTGCATTCCTGCTTCTGGCACGCAAGCGGCATGCGAATGCCAGCAGCAGGATTCCAGAATGGATGGGGTACGTTCTCAGGAAGCCAAAAGGCCGGAGAGACGATTGAATGCAAGCTCAAGCGTCATGTCGCTGGTGTCAAACAAATGATCTGCTTTTGAATAAAACTGCGCCCGGCTTTCGAGAATGCGCTTCAAGTCCTCCATCGCCTCGCGATTACCGGACATCGGACGCCGGTCGCCTTGTGCCAGCACCCGGCTCATGTGCTCTTCCGGCGACGCCCTGAGCCAGACGGTGTAGCAATGGGACAGCAGCATATTGAAGGTCGCCGGTTCGGAAACGATACCGCCCGGGGTCGCAATCACGGCCTTTGCATGAACCCGGATGACGTCTTCCAGTGCCCGCTGCTCATAGCGCCGGTAGGCCGTTTGCCCGTACAGCGCATGAATCTCGGCGATGCTGCAACCCGCCAGCTGTTCAATTTGCGCAGACAATTCAATGAAGGGCACGTTCAGATGCTGGGCCAGCAGGCGCCCCAGACTGGATTTGCCCGCACCGCGCAATCCGACCAGCGCAATACGCTGACGGCGCGAGCTTTCGCTGGCCGGTGCGTCAAATAATTCAGCCAGCAAAGCGCGCGCCCGTGCCAATGCCTCATCACTGCGACCGCGCAGGATTTCACGAATCATCAGCCAGTCAGGTGAGGATGCCGTTTCATCGCCGGTCATTTCGGCCAGTGAGCAATTGAGTACCGTGCACAGTTGTCGCAGAAACTGAATCGACGCATTGCCTACGCCCGATTCCACATTCGCGACATGTCGCTCCGACACATCGGCCAGCTGGGCGAGTGCCTTGCGCGTGAGGCCGCGCCGCGCACGCAACAGCTTCAGCCGCTCTCCCAGCGCTGTCAGAAAGGGGTCTTTATCGGAATCGATCGGTGTTCTCGTCATGAGGCTGAAGTAATGAAGGCCTGCATTGGCCTTGGCTTGACGCACGCAAGATATTGCACTTACACTAAAAGCGAATGCATTATAAATTCATTACGACAAACGCAGCAATCCTGTGAGCTACCGAAAAGCCGGCAATCGTTCATAAAACAACCCGTTCATCAAAGACGACACTGGCGCAGTCGGTCACACTTCTCCAGACATTCCTTATCAACAAACTCTGATCTCATGACGACCTTCCTCTCGAATTACCTTGGCGGCCAATGGCAATCGCCCTCACAGCCCGTTCATACCTTGCTCGATCCCGTCACGGGTGAGACGCTGGCACAGACCGGCGGCGCAGCGACAGGGCTGCCACAGGCCTTCGAGTTCGCACGTAAAGAAGGCGGCCATGCACTCAAGGCCATGAGTTATGCGCAACGCGCCGCGATGCTTTCCGAGATGGTCAAGCTGATGCAATCCAAACGCGATGAGTACTACGCAATCTCGCTGGCGAACTCAGGCACCACGAAGGCCGATTCCGGTATTGATGTCGACGGTGGCCTCTTCACGCTGGGCTATTACGCCAAACTAGGTGCCAGCCTGGGCGATGCAAAGTCACTCACGGACGGTGCTGCCGCAGTGATGTCAAAGGACCAGCTATTCCAGTCGCAGCACCTGATGGTGCCTGTCCGTGGTCTGGCCTTGTTCATCAACGCCTTCAATTTTCCGAGCTGGGGTTTGTGGGAGAAAGCCGCACCCGCGCTGCTGTCAGGCGTACCTGTGGTGATCAAGCCGGCGACCGTGACTGCATGGCTCACTCACCGCATGGTGGCTGATGTGATCGAAGCCGGACTGCTGCCACCGGGCGCGCTGTCCATCGTGTGCGGCAATTCGACCGGACTGCTGGATGCACTCACCCCCTTTGATGTGATGTCGTTTACTGGCTCGGCGGATACCGCCACCAAGATTCGCAGTCATCCGGCCATTGCGCGCGACTCGGTGCGCGTGAACATTGAAGCCGACAGCCTCAACGTCACGATACTCGGCGAAGACGCCGCACCTGGGACTGAAGCATTCAATCTATATGTCGACAATCTGGTACGCGACATGACGATCAAGAGCGGTCAGCGCTGCACTGCGCCACGCCGCGCGCTGGTACCTAAAGGTTATATGCATGCCGTCGCTGAAGCAGCCGCTGGCAAGCTCGCAGCCATCCGCACCGGTGACCCACGCAATGCCGAAACCGGCATGGGCGCGCTGGTCAGCCGCGAGCAATACGACAGCGTTAAAGAAGGTTTGGCGCAGCTGAAAAGCGAATCGAGCACGCTGTTTGACGGCAGCGCCCAACCGCTACTGGATGCCGATGAACGTTCCGCCTGCGTCGCCCCCACTCTGCTCGGTGTACGGGATACAGATGCCGCCACCAAAGTTCATGATCTGGAAGTATTCGGCCCGGTGTCCTCACTGATGGGATATCGCGATCTTGCGCATGCGATGGATATCGCGCATCGCGGTCTCGGCTCGCTGGTGGCCTCCGTCTACAGTGCTGACAACGCATGGATGGCCAGCGCCGCACAGGAACTGGCGGGCTCGCATGGGCGTGTCCATCTGGTCAGCCCGGAAGTCGCCAAGACACACACAGGCCATGGCAATGTCATGCCCGCTTCGATACATGGCGGTCCCGGACGTGCCGGCGGCGGTGAAGAACTGGGCGGCTTGCGCGCGCTGGCGTTTTATCATCGCAAGAGTGCCATTCAGGGGCCTGCGGCAGTCATCGATAGTGCGAAACAAAACAGCACACCCCTGAGCTACTGAACTGTCTGAAAGCACGCGCGGCTGCCGCAGAAGCAGCCCGTTGTGTGAATGCAACCGCGACAGCCCCCACCTCATAAAACAAGAGGCTGTCGCACGAGGAGACTTGCATGAATCAAGCGCGAACGTCGCTGCCGGTGCGATTCAATTTCGCACGTCATATTCTCAGCCTGAACGCGGGACGTCATCAACGTCTGGCCTATCGTGATGATCATCACGACCTGAGCTACGGCGAACTGGATGAACGCGTGCGCCGCTTTGCAGCAGGATTGCAGCAGCAGGGCCTGCAGCCGGAGCAGCGCATCCTGCTTGTAATGCAGGACACCATTGATCTGCCCGTCGCATTTCTCGGCGCGCTGTTCGCCGGGGTCGTACCGGTTCCGGTTAACACCTTGCTACCCGCGGACAACTATGCGTACATGCTCACACACAGTGATGCAAAACTGGTCATCGCTTCGGTCAGCGTACTGCCGGTAGTGAAGGAAGCGATAGCGCAATCAGGACGGCAGCTGCCCGTGGTGATGTCGGGCGCAACGACGGATGCAGACGCTCCGTCGGCATCCTCTGGCGCACTGAGCTTCAACAACTTGCTTGATTGCGATCCGCTGCCTGATGACGGCCATGCCGATACCCATGCCGATCAGTTTGCTTTCTGGCTGTATTCCAGCGGGTCCACCGGTCAGCCCAAAGGTACTGTGCACTCCCATGCCAATCTGTACTGGACTGCGGCGTTGTATGGCAAGCCGATACTGGGTCTGCAAGACAACGATCTCGTCTTTTCTGCTGCCAAACTATTCTTTGCTTACGGGCTGGGTAACGCGCTGACCTTCCCTCTGTCAGCAGGTGCGACCACACTGTTAATGGCCGAGCGTGCCACACCCGATACGGTTTTTCAGCAACTGAAAAAACACCGACCTACGATATTTTTCGGCGTGCCCACGCTGTACGTTGCGATGCTGGCCAGCGATGCATTTCCCCCACGCGAAGCCATCAATTTGCGCCTGTGCGTCTCAGCCGGCGAATCGCTGCCCGGAGAAGTCGGTGAAAAATTCAGTCAGCAGGCAGGCTGCGATATTCTGGACGGGCTGGGCTCGACCGAGATGCTGCATATTTTTCTATCCAATCGCCCTGGCGATGTTCGCTACGGCGCAACGGGCAAACCCGTGCCGGGCTATGCGGTCGAATTGCGCGATGAGCTGGGACAACCGGTCGCGCCGGGCGAGATTGGCGACCTTTACATTCAGGGTCCCAGTGCGGCC
>JBILCO010000157.1:0-5571 GCA_044353075.1 Burkholderiaceae bacterium | reverse complement strand
TGGAGTGTGACGAGCTTCTCGGAACTGGCGCGCGACGGTATCGCCTGTGAGCGCAATCGCCGTCTGCAGCAATCGGATGACGAAGCCTGGGTCACCCGGAAACTCAAGGGCAGCAAAGCGCCCGTGATTGCGGTATCGGATTATGTGCGGGCAGTACCGGAGAGCATCCGCGCGTATGTGCCGGCGCATTTTGTGACGCTGGGTACCGATGGATTCGGTCGTAGCGATACGCGTGCCAGCTTGCGTGATTTCTTTGAAGTCGATGCGAAGTGGATTGCTTACACCGCGCTGGCTGAAATTTATGCAGGAAAGAAAACTGCGGATGAGATGCGGGAGATTGCGGCGAAGCTGGAGTTGGATCTGGATAAGCCTATTTCAACATCGGTTTAAAGCAACTCTGAAAACTGACTGGTGAAATTTCTGGTGAGCCGTTGGGGCTGCTCAGTGGAGCTGGAATTTTTATCGAATCATTGAGAATTCGAACGCCGCTGGATCCCCCCTTGCAGGGCGCGCCATGGCGAGTACGCCATGACCGTTTCGCGGGCAGACCGCAGGCGGTCTGAAACCCCCGCTACACCCTTCGCCGGGAGCGAGTGGGGAATTCGGGTCGCATGCGATCCGCCCACGCAGCAGTCATCACATGCAGGTGATGACGATTGTTAGGCTAACGGCTTCTCAAATGTCATCCCGGCGCAGGCCGGGATCCAGCGACTTTGAATTAATGTCGCAAATTCTCTGCTTCGTTAACCAGCACCAGCGACCTGCCAAAATTTTTCATTCCTGGAAATTTCAAAGTGCCCTCAACGCGCCCCAAACACCCGCTCCATCTCACGCCGAAATTTCACTGCCGTTGAATTCGCATCAAACGCGACATCGCTCCAGCTCACTGCCTGACCGGCCTTGACCGGCTTAAGCAGTTTCACGCCATGCGCCAGACCCAGCGGCAAACCACCCAGTGCAATCGACTCCTGCGCCGGGAACAGCTTGCCGTACACAGTGAAACCGCCCTCACCATCCAGCACCTCGCCAGCGGCCAGATCCCGCTTGGCGGTGGCCACGACATCGCCGTTCCAGCAAATCGGTGCACCCGTCGATTCGCCACGCACACCAATCGACGCGACGGTGATACCCAGCTCCAGACCAATCAGGTGATACGGCTTGTACATCGCCGAGTACTGACCACTAGGATCGGTAACCAGACCATACTCGCGGAAGCAGCGCGCCACATACTCACTGTCGGCCGCAAAGGTGACATACACACCCCAGCGCAAATCGCGGAACACCGGACGCGTGTCACGCTCAAGACTGGAGATCACTTCCACCTGACCGCGGGTATCCAAAATGCCGCCATCGGCTTTCGGTATCAGAATGCGGGACAGATCATCGACACCCACGGCAGGAAAACGCAAGCCGGTCGGTGCGGAGAGTCCGGTGGCGTTCGCCACTGAAGCCATTTCAATCGCGCTCTTGGTGCCATCGAGGAAGCTGTTGAACATCTGGGCGTTCATGCCGCCTTTGGCAGCGTCTTCGGCGGTCAGGCCGTAGTGCTGCCAGACGGTATCTGGCGTGGAGCTGTGATAGCTCGACAAATACTTGGTGCCCTTGCCCGCAGCCACCACCGAGAAACCGGCGGCGCGTGCCCAATCAACCATTTCGCAAATCAAGGCAGGTTGATCACCATAGGCCAGCGAGTAAACGATGCCCGCTTCGTCGGCACGTTTTTTTAGCAGCGGACCGGCAAGCGCATCGGCTTCCACATTCACCATCACGATGTGTTTGCGATGCTCGCAGCAGGCCAGCACATGCGCGATGCCGATGGCAGGATTACCGGTCGCATCAATGATGATGTCGATATGCGGTGATTTGATCAGCGCCATGCCGTCATCGATGATGGCGGTATTGCCCTGCTTTGCCGCTGACTCGAGTGAGGTCGCTGTGAAGCTGTCTTCTTTCCAGCCCACATTGCGCAAGGCGGCTTTGGCACGATCGGGAGAGAGGTCAGCAATGCCAACCATGTGGATACCCGGCGTGCGTGGTACCTGTGACAAATACATCGAGCCGAATTTGCCGGCACCTATCATGCCGACGCGCACAGGTTTGCCCTCTGCAGCGCGCTGCTGCAGTTTTGCGAAAAGATTCATCGATATCCCCGGGCTCAGGCGGCAATGCCGTCGGGCATACCGTGCTGCTCGCTAACCGGCGTGCCGTCTTTCCAGGGCAGATCGACGGGATACGACTTGACCAGGCAATCGTCTGGCAAGCACTCGATCGGCGTGAAGTCGCGATGGGCGATGTAACCGGCACGCTTGAAGCGACGAATGTGGTTCGACACGGCGCACAAGCTCAGGTACACCGTCACACGGTTCCAGGGCGACAAGTTGGGCGCAGAGCCATGTACCAGGCAACCGTGGAAGAGCAGCATCGAGCCCGCAGGACCTTTCGGTGCCACGATGCCGCCCTTGTCCACCATGGTGCGAATATTGTCATTGCTGATGGTCCAGAGCGGATAGCTGGTGGTCGAGGTGTCATGACCGGCTTCGAGCGCACCCAACTTGTGGCTGCCGGGGATGAACATCAGCGGGCCGTTGAACTCATTCACCTCATCGAGGAAGATCGCCACGTTCATCGCGCGCGCCTCGGGCATCTGATCATCATTGAGCCAGGTACCGTAATCCTGATGCCACTGCCAGATGTCGCCATCAAAGGCCATCTTGCCATTCACCTTGAACTGGTGCATGTAGAGCTTTTCGTCGAACAATTGCTCAACCGGCTTGACCATGCGCGGATGGCGGGCGAGTCGTGCAAAGGGTTCGCTGTACATGTGCGCGGCAAAATTGGTGCGCACAGCCGTCTTGCCCTTTTCGCGAATATTTTCCGCTCTGTCCTGCGCATACAGGTTAGGTACTTCGTCGGTCAGCGTCTTGATTTCTTCGGGCGAGAAGTGCGACGGGAAGAACAGATAGCCGTCGCGGTCGAACTGATCGAGTTGTTCCTGGGTGAGTTTCATGCCTGTCTCCTATGGTGGTTATCTGAATTGGAATTGGAATTGGAATTGGAATCGGACTTTGAATCGGACTTTGAATCAGGATGGCTGTCGGTATTTTTGGCAGACTCGGCATCGCTCACACTGCCAAGCCGGGCCACCAGCGATTCGCCCGCTTTCTCGCAATGGAGCAAGGCCTGCTGCTGGGCCGCGTCCGGTCGACCGGAGACGATCAACTCCAGCATTTTTTCATGCTCATCCCAGACTGCGTGGCGTGCGCCGGCCTGACTGAGGGTCACGCCCATGATGCGTCGGATGTGATTCCAGTTGCGCTCGGCCGCCTGCAGCAACAGAGGATTACCCGCGGCTTCGTAGATCGCGCGGTGAAAGGCAATGTCGGCCTCGATCATCGCGCGCAGATCCCGGCCACGGGTTGCAGCCCGACCGGCGCCGATCAGGCGAAACGAAAGATTGGCCTGACGGCGCGCGGCCTCACGGGCGGCCAGCCCATCGAGCACGGAACGGACCTGATAAAGATTGGCGATATGGTCTGCGGTCAACGGGGCCACCATCACGCCACGGCCGCCGGCATCAATCACCAGACCGTCACGCTTCAACAGCAAAAGGGCTTGGAGGATGGGCTGGCGGGACACCGCCAGACTTTCGGCCAGCGCCTCTTGCGTAATGCGCTGACCGGCCACATAACGACCATCGCAGATGGCGCCGATGATGGCTTGATACGCCTGTTCGGCGAGATCGGGCGCAGCGTTGAGCGGAGTGATATCGGTCATGAGACGGCTGTCGAATACTGTATTCTGTATACAGAATACCTCGAGGCATGCCTAAAAGCAAGTGATTCCAACGATAGGGTACAACGCCCCCGCCGCAAATAACTAGCCTGCCCGACCCGTCCGCACCAAAATCCGCTCCGCCTTCAGGATCACCGGACGGTCGACCATCTTGCCGTCCACCGCCACCGCCGCCCCCTGACTACGGGCTGCCGCCGCCAGAACCCGTTCCGCCCAGGCGACTTCGGAAGCCTCTGGCAGATAGGTGGCATGAACCACCGCCAGCTGCGCCGGATGAATGCAGAGCTTGGCGCCGAAGCCGAAACGCTTGCCGCGCAAAGTATCCGATGCCAGAACGGCCGTGTCGTCGATGGCCGTGGTGACGCCATCAATCGGCGGCGCAATCCCGGCCACCCGCGATGCCAGCACCAGCTGTGAGCGGAAGTAATCCAGCTCGCGGTCATCCCCCTCGATACCGAGGTCGACCGCAAAATCAATACTGCCAAAAGCCAGCCGTTCCACCCCCTCTGCCGCCGCCAGCGCGGAGAGGTTCACAAAACCTTGGGCGCTTTCGATCAGCGGCAGCACACGTCGCGCACCCGCTTCACGCAAACGCAAAATATCTGCGACCTGCGCCGCCTTGGGCAGCATGACCGCCGCCACGCCCGGATGGGCGCAAAGCGCCAAATCGGAGGCAAACCACGCAGTGTCAGGTGGGTTGATCCGCAGGCAGATCGGCTTCTCCGCAGATAGCCAGGCGGCGACCGAAGCGCGGGCGCTGTCTTTGTCCCCCGGCGACACCGCATCCTCGAGATCGACGATCACCACATCCGCGCCGGCCGCTATCGCCTTGTCGAAGCGCTCGGGACGACTGCCCGGCACGAACAGATAGGAAATCGGCACAGGTGACATTTCGGATGGGACTGACATTCAGACCGCCTTCTCTTTTTCAAGCACATCGACCGCCTCGGGCGCATAGCCCAGCTCGGCCAGAATCGCGCGGGTATGCTCGCCGAGTGCGGGGATCGCATCCATACGTGGATTCCATGCCGTGCTGACCCCCGGTGGCAGCGGCGCTTTGACCTCGCCCACCGGCGAGGCTACGCTGGCCCAGCGATTGCGGGCGCGCAGCTGCGCATGGTCCCAGAGTTCGTGCATGTCATTCAGGCGCGCGCAGGCAATCGGCGCATTGTCCAGACGTTCAATGATCTGCTCTGCGGTCAGCGCGGCAAAGCTACTGCAAATAATGTCGTACAAAGCCTTGCGTGCGCTGCTGCGTTTGCTGCTTGAATCAAAACGCGCATCGGTTGCCAGCGCGGGCTGTAACAGCACCTTCTCGCAGAACAGTACCCACTCGCGCTCATTCTGCAAACCCAGCATCACGATCTTGCCGTCGCCTGCGGGGAAAGGGCCGTAGGGATAAATCGTTGCATGTGCCGCACCTGCCCTCACCGGCGGTGGCGCACCTTCGTAGGCGTAATACAGCGGGAAGCTCATCCATTCGGTCATGCTCTCCAGCATGGAGACATCAATGCGGCAGCCTTGACCAGTGCGGCCACGCTGAATCAGCGCCGCCAGAATATTCGTGTACGCATACATGCCAGCGGCGATATCGGCAATCGACGCGCCGGCTTTGGCGGGCGTGTCTTCGGTACCGGTCACCGACAGAAAACCGGATTCGCTCTGAATCAGCAAGTCATAGGCTTTCTTGTCACGATACGGACCGTCAGAACCATAACCGGAAATATCGCAAACGATCAGCCCCGGATAGCGCGCATGCAACGCGTCGAATGACAAGCC
>JBILCO010000203.1:0-4533 GCA_044353075.1 Burkholderiaceae bacterium | reverse complement strand
GATCCACTCAGGAGCGACAGACCATGAATATGAGAGAACGTGCCCTAGCCAGCTACGGCGACGTAAAAGTAACTACCGGCGTTGCCGGTGCCGACAACATTCAGCTGATCCAGATGCTGTTTGATGGCCTGATCGAAAGTCTCGCGACCGCCAAAGGTCATATCGAACGCGGCTCGATCAGCGAGAAATCCAAGAGCCTGGCGCGCGCCGGGCGTATCGTGGTGGGCCTTCAGGGCGCGCTGGATTTTGAAAAAGGTGGCGACATTGCGCGCAACCTCAATGACCTCTACAGCTACGTGACGCGTCGCCTGTTCCATGTGAACGCACACAACGATCTTGAAGCGCTCAAAGAAGTCCACAACCTGATGAACGAAATTCGCGGCGCATGGCAAGTCGTGCCATCGCTGGTACCGCCGTCAGCACGCACTTTCGCTCACAACTGATCTGTTGGGGGGCTCTGCTCGCCGGGCCCGCCCTGAATCTGCGGTACTGAACACCGCAAGCATCTCCAACGTGATGTCTTTAGCTCCCGGCCTCGGCCGGGATTTTTTTGCCCGCACTCCGCCCTTCCCCCTCCGGCCTGCTGCTGTGCCTGGCCCGGCCCATGTAGCGCTGTTCACCTCGCTGCTCGCGCCGCTTATATACCCGTACTATTTGCAAAAAGTTACTTTACGTTAATATAATGTTGTCCATCCAGCACGGGCCGATTCCGGCCTGACACGATTTTTGCTTTGAGACAGGAAACCCTTGGTTAACCTGGAAACAGAAAGCTCCATGACCTCTGTACTCAACTCAGCAACATCTGCCGCTCATCACGCCAAAAAGGCTGAGAAAATCAGCCATTCCAAGGCATCGGGTACCGAAACTTCGGGTGCCGACAGCGAATTCGGCGCCCTGTTCGGCGCGATGATGGGCCAGCCCGGGGGGCAAGATCTTGCCGCCTCTGAGGGCAAAGCCTCGCCTCCGCTGGTCGGACTGGCGGCCCAGGTACTGGGACCGACGGTACATATCATTACCGCCAGCACACCTGTCTTAAGTGATGACAGCCTGTACGCATTCGCCCGCTCGCAAGGCATGGATGAGGATGCGCTGGCCATGATTTTCCAGAAACCCGGGCCGGCGCTGGTCGCGACTGCCCCCGATCCCTGGCTGTCAGCAGAACCCGACGGCCTGAACTCGCCCGCCGCAATCCAGGCTGACTCGCCCGAGCTTGCCGCCGGCCGGCTGGGTTTGGCACTGACGCCCGAAGAAAAGGCGATGGCCTCGGTCCTGTCACAACCGGCAGCCGATGGCAAGGCGCGGACCGAAAGCCTGGATCTGGGCGATGGCGCCAGCCTGCGCTGGACGCTGGGCAAAGCCGCCGAAACCGTGCTGCCGACCCAGCCTTCGGCTCAGAGTCAATTTTTTGGTTTGAATGGCCTGCGCACGCTGATGCCGGCCACGCCGCCGGTGCAGGGTGCCGCCACCGATCCAGCGGCCCACCCCGAATCCGCTCACCAGAATCTGGCTGCCAGCCTGATTCTCGGGGCTTCGGAAGCCGCCCAATTCACGCGCCGCCTAGAAATGAAACAAGCCAGCCAGCGCGCCGAGCGTGTAGCGCCGGGCTGGCTGCCGCCCACAGCAGCCGGCACCGGTCCTACTCCGATCGCCAGCGCCATTCTGCTGGCCGCAGAGGCCAGTACCCTGATGGAGACGCTGGTGATTGCGCCCGATCTGGCGCCCGAGGATCTGTCTCCGCTGCTGCACAGCCCCCAGCCGGGTGGCGAGAGCAAGCCGATGGGCGCGGAGTCAGGCAGCACAGCATCCAACGCTTCGACCAGCGGCGCCCCCCGTCCGGATCAGGCACAGCGCACGGAACAATATGAACGCCTGTCGCAACGGCTGGGCGAAGCGCTGGGACAACGACTGGCAGCGCAGATCGCCCGCGGCGATTGGCGGGTCGATCTGGCATTGAAGCCTTATGAATTGGGCAACATCGACATTGAGCTGCATATGAAAGATGGCGCACTGCAAGCCAGTTTCAGCGCCAGTCAGGCACTGACGCGGGAATTGATCGCCGACAGCCTGCCCCGCCTGAAAGAGGTTCTGAGCCAGCTGGGCATGGATGTTGCTACGATGAATGTTAACGTTAGGCAAAATGGCCAACATGGCGGAAACCCGACACCCGGACGCTCGTTCTCCGGATCCGGTCGCCAGGCTGACCAGGGCGAAACAGACAAAGCCGGCGAGGTTTCCACCTCAATGGCAGCCCGGAGTATCGGCAAAGGTCCTGACGGACTCGATATTCTGGTTTGATTGCAGTACAAGAACGCATTTAATAGCTGGAGGATGTGATGGCTGAAGAAGCTGCGGCACCCGAAGAACAAGTCGAAGGCGAACCGAAGAAAAAAGGTCCGCTGGTTAAAATTATCGTGATGGTGGTGGCGGTCCTGTTCCTGATCGGCGCCTCTGTCGGTGGCACCTTGCTGGCCACCGGATTTTTTTCGAAAAAAGATCACGCCAAAGAAGCGGTGGACGAGCAACTCGATAAACTCGAGGGCGGTGATGGTCATGGCGATGCCAAGAAAGACGATGGTCATGGCGAGCCGAAGAAGGATGACGGCCACGGTGATAAGAAAGACGAAGGCGGCAAGCCCGCTGCGGAAACGCCTGCCAAGGAACTGGTGACGCCGGATGGTGAAAATCAGCGCTGGAAATTTAATTACTATGCGCTGGAAAAGCCCCTGCTCTCCAACGTTGCTGGCTCGCGTAAAGTGATGCAGGTGACGCTCACCGTCATGACACACTACGACGACCGCGTGATCAAGAATGTCAAAACGCATGAGCTCGCCCTGCGCGCCGGTATTCTTGATGTGATGCGCCAGAAGACCGAAGCCGACCTGCGTGAGCCTGATTTCCGCAAAGCGCTGGCTGAAGAGGTCCGACTGACCATCAATTCGCTGCTGGAAAAATACGAAGGCTTTGGTGGCATCGAAGAAGTGATGTTCACTGAGTTTGTGGTCCAATAACCCCCGATAAAATCCAGGGACGATCGACGCCATGGCTGATACAAGCAACCTGCTGTCACCGGAAGAACTCGCTGCTTTAGCCAGCGGGATCGATGACGGCACCATCGCGGTCGATAGCGGCTTCAATCTGACGACCCGGGTCAAGAAGCATGATCTGGCCAGCGAAGACAGCACGCTGGGCGTCAACACCTCATCGATCGAGATGATCAACGAGCGCTTCGTGCGTCTGTTCCGTCTCGGTCTGATGGAAGTGCTGCGCACCAGCCCACGAATCAATCCGTCGCGCGCCCAGATCGTTCGCTTTGGTGATTATCTAAAAGATCTGCGCGCACCACTGGCCGTCAACACCATCCGTATCAATCCGCTGCGCGGTTTTTCGATGGTGACGATTGAACCGACCGTGGTGTTTTCTGCGCTCGATAATTTTTTTGGTGGCTCAGGCAGTGGCATGCCCGGCACACCAAAGCGCCGCGCCAACGAAAAAGAAGGTGAAACACCGGCCAACTGGCTGCCGCCGACGCGTATGTTTACGCCGACGGAATCGCGCATCATCAAAATCATCATTGAGGTGTTCTTCCGCTCGCTCAAAGAAGCCTGGGCACCTCTATTGCAAGTCGACTTCGAACACACCGGCTCGGAAATCAATCCGCAGTTCGCCCAGATCGCTGACGAAAATGATCTCGTGATCATGACCCGCTTTGAAACCGAAAGCGTCGGCGGCGTCAAAGGCTTCGTGGATCTGGTGTACCCCTATGCCTCGCTCAAGCCTTTGCGTGACCTGCTGCGCAACCGCGTGCAGGCTGATGGCAGCGAAGAATCGGATCTGAAATGGCGCCAGGAACTGACGCTGGCTGTCGGTGATTCGCAGCTGGAGTTGCAAGTCCTGCTGGGTACCGTCCTCGACGATTACTCGCATGTCCGGCAACTCAAGGAAGGCGATTTGTTATTCTTCAAAAAACCCGAGCTGGCGACCCTGCTGATTGGCGGTCTGCCTGCTTTCGAAGTTCAGGTGGGAATGTCGGGTCCGCAGGTTGCGGTCCGCATCGAAAAAGCCACCAGCCCGGAAACCCTCTAACGACCGAGGATGCATCATGAGTGACGTAACGACAGA
Organism: Burkholderiaceae bacterium; assembly: GCA_044353075.1. Taxonomy (GTDB): domain Bacteria; phylum Pseudomonadota; class Gammaproteobacteria; order Burkholderiales; family Burkholderiaceae_D; genus Pernthalerella. Next base: position 414 of record JBILCO010000203.1, on the reverse strand, counting down.
ACAAGACAACGACGGCGAAGTCACCGAGGCCGGCGAAATGCCACCTAACCACCACATCAATCCCGAAGTGCTGCAAAACATTTCGGTAGCGATCAAGGTGGAAGTCGGCCGCACGAAAATGAAAATTCGCGATCTGCTGCGCCTGACCCAGGGCAGCGTGGTCGAACTGGAACGCATTGCCGGCGAACCGCTGGATTTGCTGGTCAACGACACCGTGGTCGCCCAGGGTGAAGTCGTGCTGGTGAATGACCGCTACGGTATCCGCCTGACGCGCGTGGTGCCTGCCAGCGACCGCATGAAAAACCTGTAAAGAAAGTCCGACATGCACGCTTCCGACTGGTTATCGTTTGCTTTCAGCTTTGGCATCGTCCTCGCACTGCTAGGCGCTCTGCTCTATACACTCAAGCGACTGCA
>JBILCO010000009.1:0-18214 GCA_044353075.1 Burkholderiaceae bacterium | reverse complement strand
TGGCCATGGGCCCCGAGGGTCCGGTCGGTCGTCTGACCCACGCGCTCGGTCTCGGTCAGCTGCCCTTCACTTTTCCCGGGCTGGTAATCGCATCGGTGTTTTATTCGCTGCCCTTCATGGTGCAGCCACTGCAAAATGCTTTCGACGCGATGGGACGACGGCCGATGGAAGTCGCAGCGACTCTGCGCGCTTCGCCGCTCGATGCCTTCTTTACCGTGGCCGTTCCAATGGCACTACCGGGATTTCTGACGGCGTGCGTCATGACATTCGCTCACACCGTGGGTGAATTCGGTGTGGTGCTGATGATTGGCGGGAATCTGGCTGGTGAAACGCGCGTGGCCTCCGTGCAGATTTACGACTATGTCGAAGCGATGCACTACCCGCAGGCGCATGCGCTGGCCGCGATGATGGTGGTCTTCTCGTTCGTTGTTTTGCTGTTGCTACAGATCTGGCGTCCTGTCGCGCGCAAGGGAGTCTGATATGGGAAGTATTCAGGCACGCTTCAAAATCGACTGGCCGGGATTTGCGCTGGATGTCGATCTGTCACTCCCCGGGCGCGGCGTGACCGTCTTGTTCGGCCCTTCCGGCTGCGGCAAGACCACGCTCCTGCGCAGCATCGCCGGACTGGAACGCCCGCCGAAGGGTCTGCTGCGAGTCAATGGCGAAATCTGGCAAGACGACGGTCTCTGGGTACCGGCGCATCAGCGCTCACTCGCCTACGTTTTTCAGGAATCGAGTCTGTTCCCGCACTTGAGTGTGATGGGTAATCTTCAGTACGGCAGACAGCGTTCCGCACAGGCTGTCGACAAACCGGGTATCGATCTGTCGCAGGTGATCGATCTGCTCGGCATCGAAGCGCTGTTGTCACGCAAACCGGATGCGCTCTCCGGCGGTGAGCGCCAGCGTGTGGCGATTGCACGCGCCCTGGCGGTCAACCCCCGGCTGCTGTTGATGGATGAACCGCTGGCCGCGCTGGACTTGCAACGCAAACAGGAGATCCTGCCTTATCTCGAAAAACTCCAGCAGACGCTTGAGATACCGATCATTTATGTGACTCATGCCCCGGATGAAGTCGCGCGGCTGGCGCAACACATCGTCGTGCTGGAGAAAGGCAAGCTGGTCGCCAGCGGATCGCTGACGGACACACTCACGCGTGTGGATCTGCCGGTCCGCCTGGGAGACGATCTGGGCGTGATTATTGATGCGCGTGTCGGTGAAATCGATCCGCAGTGGCATCTGGCACGGCTGGATTTTGCGGACGGCGTGTTCTGGGCCCGCGATCAGAACCTGCAAGTCAATCAAGCGGCGCGCATCCGTATTCCCGCGCGCGATGTCAGCATCACCCGAGAGAAACCGGTACAGACCAGTATTCAGAATATACTGGCCGGGCGTGTCGACCGCTGTGTCGATGACGAGCATCCCGGCGGTGTCATTATCCGCGTGCTGATTGGTGATACAGCGCTGCTGGCACGTATTACCGCTCGCGCTGTCGCCGAACTGGATATCAAACGAGGCGACGCGGTGTGGGTACAGGTCAAGTCGGTTGCACTGGCGAGATAAGAATGATGAAAAAAATTTCAATTCACTGCGCGATAGTGATCCTGCTGACATTCATCGCTTCAGCGGCACAGGCAGGCGACACCTTGCGCTTTGCCTGCCGTGGCTGGATGCCGATCTATCTGGGGAGCTGGGTGCCAATCAATCCGGATCCGAGCGATATGGATTCACTGACCATCGACGTCAATGAAAAGACTCGCATGACCAGCTTTGTGCTGACCATGATAGGTAGGGCCAATTTTGCAACCAAAATCAATGAGTCCCACGTCAAAGGCGCCATCGCTTTCAAACAGATGATGGTGGATGACTACATCGAATACATCGATTTCATGCTCAACCGTGGCACAGGTGAAATCATCATTACGGCGCTGGAAAAAGGTAAACGCGCGCACACGCTTTACCGCGGCAAATGTGCGTCAGTAAAAAGCAGTTTTTGATGTTGTGTGAAATTGCGGCAAACGGAATGTTCTTGCAGACGCTTCAGAACAAACTGGCTGGTGTGAAACGCACGCCAAAGGATATCCAGCGATTGCCATTATCTGCACCGGTTTGCCGTCCGACGGTGGCATCAACTTGCAAACGATGGGGAATGATCGCGTAGCGCACGCCGGTCTGCCAATACGGATTAGCATCGTTATCACCAAAGCTTTCTGCCACGATCGTCAGCCGAGGGTTCGCATTGATCTCGCTACCGACACCCCAGGTCAGACGCTCGCGCGACAGGGCCTTGTCATGCAACCATCCAGTGTTTAGATGCATGACCAATCGATCGTCGGCGAATGACGCCGAGAACGGAAAATAAATATAAGAGTTACCAAAGAGGTTGGGGCCGGGGTTGACCTTCGGATGACGAACCGTGCCCACTGCCGCACCCCACCCCCAGCCATTGGTTTCCAGCGGTTTGAACAGCGTTTTGGCCTGAAAAACATAATCTTCGGAACGGGTCAGCGAGAGATCCTGATAGCGCGCTTGCCCACCCCCCAGGGTCAATTCAAGATTCCCGCCCGGATTGCACGCCGGTAGTGCCCACACTTCGGTGCTATTCGAATAAAACCGTGTCCAGCTCTCGACCTGACAGCTGCCGGCAGTCGTCAAACGTGCATCATCGGTAACGAAAGGGCGCGCCGCCTGTGCCGGTGTGCGGACCAGCACAAGGAAAAAAAGCGTCCATAGAATCAAGCGCATCCGGCGGCCCAAATGCGAGAAATCTCCGCGGTCATACCAGCGCAAGGTCAAGGTATTGCCTCAGTATGGTCATCCAGCGACGCATTTGCGCTAAATCCAAGATTGCCACCGACTCATGGTCGCAACTGTTCAACATCGCCGCCGCCTCTTCCCGACTGCCCAGCTCTTCGAGCAGATAGAGCTTGCCGTCCCATTCGAAATGCGTGAACCAGCACAAACCTGGCAAAGCCTCCAGCGCACTAAACATCTCCAAGCGCCGCAGCAGCATGTGGGCCGTTGGATAATCCACAAAAAACCGTAAAGACAGGCCACGCGCCTGCGCTGCCTCCTCTGCAGCATCGACCCCCGCATGGATGCCGAGCCAGATCAGCTCGCCGGAATCATCAATACCGAAGTACGCGGGGCGGACAGACATAAAAGTTATCGAATGGAAAATACGGTTAAATGACGCAAAGAAAGTTGATTTTAATCATTTAAAGTTTCACGGATATTTCTTCAAGTGAAGGCGCAGGCGTCTGTTCTTATTTCAGCAGCCCAAGCCTGTAGACATTTTGTGTTGCATGTGACAAAAGCCTCATCTAAGGTTTGGCATGTAAACAGAGGAGAAACCGTGGAAACGCCAACAAATGACGAGGTGGGCAAGCGAAAGGAGGCCTTACTTCTGGAGGCATTCCAGCCGGTGCAAATCTGGTTTCCCGATACCTGCCGTACGACTTTTGTGGAAGCGTGCCGCGCACAGTCGGCCAAACTGGCTAATGACGCTGAGGAACGTGAAGTTCTGGTTTGGATGGTATCGGTGGCTGATGATGATGGCTGGGAACAATGACAGATTTTTTACGAATGGTCCGAAAGCCAGTGGCGATTTCATGACAATGACGTGTTAACAGCCAGGCTGACGGCAAATGGAATTTGCTCTCACGTGCCTGCGCTAGAAACAGAAAACCGGATCAGTGCCGCCACTTGATCAAGCCGCACGACAATCCGAAAAAAGAAAAAAGGCCGGTATCTTTCGATATCGGCCTTCTTATTTGGCGTCCCCACGGGGATTCGAACCCCGGTACTCACCGTGAAAGGGTGATGTCCTAGGCCTCTAGACGATGGGGACATAAACTGTCCGTACTGCCGACCTATGTTACCGCTGCTGCAATTTTGATTCCGACTCAGTGGTGGAGGTAAGCGGGATCGAACCGCTGACCTCTTGCATGCCATGCAAGCGCTCTCCCAGCTGAGCTATACCCCCATATGCTGCAGAAGCGGGATTATAGCCGAATCTTTTACCCGCTGTAAATCGCTGAGATCGTATTAGTTCAGGCCTGCTTTCAGGCGCGCCAGCACCTTGTCACGCCCGAAGAGAAACAGCACCGCATCCACTGACGGGGTCTGCAGCTGCCCGGTGACCAGCAGACGGATGGGCATGGCCAGCTGCGGCATTTTGAGCTGGCAGTCGGCAAGCACTTGCTTCATCAGCGCGCTGATGGCTTCCCGCGTCCAGTCTGTCTCTGCTGCCGCGCTGACAAACTGCCGCAGAGCGGCGCGTGCCGGGTCGGTCAGATGCTGGGGCATCAGCGCCGGATCCGGCCGGGGCTCGCGATAAAACAGCATGGCGGCGTCGGCGAGTTCATTGACGGTGTTGGCGCGATCCTTGAGCAAGCCGATGACATCGGCCAGCGGCGGACCATCGTCCAGCTTCGCACCATCACGCTCAAGCTCGGGCATCGCCAGTCTGGCAAGCTCCTCGTTGTCAGTGGCCTTGATGTAGTGGTTGTTCAGCCAGGCCAGCTTTTCGGGATTGAACTGCGCGGGTGATTTAGTCAAATGATCCAGATCAAACCAGCTGCAGAACTGTTCAAGGCTGAAGATTTCGTCATCGCCATGGCTCCAGCCGAGACGCGCCAGATAATTGAGCATCGCCTCACGCAGATAGCCCTGTGCAGGGTATTCCATCACACTCACAGCGCCGTGGCGCTTGGAGAGCTTCTCGCCATCGGCACCCAGAATCATCGGTACGTGGCCGTAGACAGGCAAGGTCCCGCCGAGCGCTTTGAGCACATTGATCTGACGCGGCGTGTTGTTGACGTGATCATCACCGCGAATGACATGGGTGATTTGCATGTCCCAGTCGTCTACCACCACACAGAAATTGTAGGTCGGTGTGCCATCGGGCCGAGCGATCACAAAATCATCGAGCTCACGATTGGAAATAGTGATGGTGCCTTTGACCGCATCCTCCCAACTGACATCACCGTCCAGCGGATTTTTGAAGCGCACCACCGGCTGTCGGTCTGCAGGTATTGCCGGGAGGGTCTTGCCCGGCTCGGGCCGCCAAGTGCCGTCATAACGAGGCTTGTCCCCTGCGGCGCGCTGGCGTTCACGCATTGCTTCGACTTCCTCCGGCGATGCATAGCAGTGGTAAGCGGTGCCTGCAGCCAGCATTTGCGCGATCACTTCGCGATAGCGATCCATGCGCTGCATCTGATAGAACGGGCCTTCGTCATGATCGAGGCCCAGCCACTGCATGCCGTCCAGAATGGCCTGCACCGCTTCGGGCGTGGAGCGTTCCAGATCCGTGTCCTCGATACGCAAAATGAAGGTGCCGCCAAAGCGACGCGCATAGGCCCATGAAAACAAGGCGGTACGGGCACCGCCCAGATGCAGGTAACCGGTAGGGCTGGGGGCAAAACGGGTGCGAACAGTCATGATCAGGGCGCGGACGCCGGCAAGAAAACCGCTATTTTAGAGCCTCTGACCCAATGCGCGTAGCTGAAAAGGCCAGATCGGTTGCTAGGGATCGCCCAGCGTCGCCATCAGGGAGGCCGCAAGAGGGTCCGTCACATTCGGGGCCGGACTGGTGGCGGCGGCCCCTGCCAGAGAGTGGTCACTGATAAAATCGCGGTTTGCCTTTTCTGGTACCCACACGCAATGAGCACCGCCCTGCCCCGCACCATTTTTGTCACGACCGCCCTGCCCTATGCGAATGGCGCGTTCCACGTTGGCCACATCATGGAATACATCCAGGCCGACATCTGGGTCCGCTTCATGCGCATGCGCGACAACGAGGTGCATTTCGTTTGTGCGGATGATGCCCACGGCGCGCCGATCATGATTGCGGCTGAAAAAGCAGGCATTACACCGCAGGCTTTCGTCGCGAATATTGCCGCTGGCCGCAAGCAGTATCTGGATGGCTTTCATATCGCCTTCGATAACTGGCATTCGACCGACGGCGAGGAAAATCATGCGCTGTCGCAGGAAATTTACCGTCGTCTGCGCGACAACGCAAAACTGATCACGACCCGCAGCGTCGAGCAGTTTTTTGATCCAGTGAAAAACATGTTCCTGCCGGATCGCTACATCAAGGGCGAATGCCCGAAGTGCGGCGCGAAAGACCAGTATGGCGATTCCTGCGAAGTCTGCAGCGCAGTGTACGCGCCAACCGAACTTAAAAACCCCTACTCGACACTCACCGGCGCAGCACCGGTGATGAAATCATCCGAGCATTATTTTTTCCAGCTGTCTGATCCGAAGTGCGGTGAATTTTTGCGTCAGTGGGCACTCGACCCTTCACGTCTGCAACCGGAAGTGGCCAACAAGGCGCGCGAGTGGCTGGAGAGCGACAGCGGTCTGGGCGACTGGGATATCAGCCGCGATGCACCCTACTTCGGCATCGAGATTCCTGACGCACCGGGCAAGTATTTTTATGTCTGGCTGGATGCACCGATCGGCTATCTGGCTTCGCTGAAAAATTATTTCACCAAGACCGGTCGCGACTTCGATGCATTCATGGCCGATCCATCGACTGAGCAGTACCACTTTATTGGCAAAGACATCACCTACTTCCACACCCTCTTCTGGCCAGCGATGCTGCATTTCGCCGGCATGAAAGTGCCGAACAATGTCTTTGTGCATGGTTTCATCACTGTCAGCGGTGAAAAAATGTCGAAGTCCCGTGGCACGGGTATCTCACCGCTGCGCTACCTCGACATCGGCATGAATCCGGAATGGCTGCGTTACTACATCGCCGCGAAACTGAATGCTCGCGTGGAGGATGTGGATTTCAATCCCGAAGATTTCATTGCACGCGTTAACAGTGACCTGATCGGCAAATACATCAACATCGCCAGTCGCGCAGCCGGCTTCATTGCAAAAAAATTCGATGGCCGTCTGAGCATGGACTGGGCTACCGGCGACGATTCCTTCCTTGCTGGTTTACGGGCTGCAGGTACCGAGGTCGCTGCGCTGTATGAGGCGCGCGATTACGGCAAAGCCTTGCGCGTGGTGATGGAACAGGCTGATGCAGTCAACGCGTATGTCGATGCAAACAAACCTTGGGAGCTGGCGAAAGATCCGGCCAACAACGCAAAGCTGCAGGAAGTCTGCAGCCGCCTGCTGGAAGCGTTCCGTATTTTGACCGTGTATCTGAAACCGGTACTACCGTCACTGGCAACACAGGTCGAGACCCTGTTCAATATTGCACCGCTGAGCTGGCGCGATGCGACGCAGGCCCTACCCGACCAGCACGTGATCCGGCCTTACACCCATCTGATGACCCGAGTGGAGCCGACCATGCTGGATCAGCTTTTTGAAGCACCTGCCGCAGAGGCCGTTGCAGAGGCTGCGACATCATCAGCACCCGCGGGCATCGAACCGCTGGCCGACGAAATTCGGATTGATGATTTCGCCAAAGTTGATTTACGTATTGCCAAAATCGTCGATTGCGAACACGTCGACGGTTCAGACAAGCTGCTGCGCCTGACCCTGGATGTGGGCGAAGGACGCCTGCGCAATGTTTTTTCCGGCATCAAATCCGCTTACAAGCCCGACGATCTGAAAGGCAAACTGACCGTACTCGTTGCCAATCTGGCACCGCGCAAGATGAAATTCGGGGTATCAGAAGGCATGGTACTGGCGGCGTCGGCTGCTGATGAAAAGACCAACCCCGGCATTTACATCCTGGAACCCTGGCCGGGCGCGCAGCCAGGAATGCGGATTCGATGACAGTCTCTCGGGGTAAAATACGCCCTCACGATTTTTAGCGGGTCATTTATGGGTTTGTTCAGCAAAAAAAGCGGCTACGTTTCCGAATTCTCGCAATTCCTCGGCGAGATGAAACAAAAAAATCCTGCCATCGAGGAAGGCCAGCGCGCAGGCCGTGCTCGTCTTTGGGACAAGGAGCCGATTGACCTCGACCACATGCGTCGCTCCCAGGAATCACGGGTCCGGCAATCCGCTTACGTGTACCAGAGCCATTAATGAGCACGCCCGCAGAAACCGTGGCCGAGCTGCCGGAACTCCCGCCGGGTGTGGAGGCCGAGCCCGCCGTCGTTGATGGCGTTGCTTTTGCCAAGCTGTACGGCGAGCCGCTGTTCAAGCTGCCGAATGATCTCTACATCCCGCCGGATGCGCTGGAAGTTTTTCTGGAGGCCTTTGAAGGCCCGCTGGATCTGCTGCTCTATCTGATTCGCAAGCAAAACTTCAATATCCTCGATATTCCGTTGGCACAGGTGACTGTGCAGTATCTGGAATACATTGAACAAATCCGCAAGCGCAACCTGGAGCTCGCCGCTGATTATTTGCTGATGGCAGCCATGCTGATTGAAATTAAATCCCGCATGCTGCTACCGTCAAAAAAAGTGGATTCGGGCGAAGAGGCCGCTGATCCGCGTGCCGAACTGGTCAGACGTCTGCTCGAATACGAGCAAATGAAGCTTGCCGCATTCCAGCTCGACACGCTGCCACAGGTCGGCCGCGATTTTGTGCGCACACAGATTTTCGTGGATCAGGCTGTTGTCACTCGATTCCCCGATGTCCACGTCGTCGATCTGCAAACCGCATGGAGCGATCTGCTGCGTCGTGCGAAGCTCACCGCAAGACACACCATCTCGCGTGAAGAACTCTCTGTGCGCGAGCACATGAGTTCGATCCTGCGTCATCTGCAATCGGCGAAATTTGTCGAGTTCCACGAACTCTTCGATCCTTCGCGCGGCGTACCTGTCGTCGTCGTCAATTTCGTCGCGCTGCTGGAACTCGCCAAAGAGTCACTGATCGAGATCACCCAGGCTGAGGCATTTGCACCGATTTACGTGCGTCTCTCCTATTCGCCGAATTAATCTGCTTTGCTGAGGCGCTGGCAGGATACGCTAGCGCCCGGCAACCACTGCGGGTCCTACCTGATGAAAATCATTTCCTCGATTGATGAATTGCGCGACCAGTTACGCGGTCAGCTGCGCACAGTCTTCGTTCCCACTATGGGTAATCTGCACGACGGTCACCTGAGCCTGATGCGCCTGGCGCGCAAACACGGCGATCCGGTCGTCGCATCAATCTTTGTGAACCGTCTTCAGTTCGGGCCCAATGAAGATTTCGACAAATATCCGCGCACCTTCGCCGCTGATATCGAGAAGCTGGAAAAAGAAGGTGTCTACGTACTTTTCGCACCGACCGAAAAAGACCTCTACCCGGAGCCGCAGGAATTTCGTGTGCAACCACCGCCCGATCTCGGCAACATCCTTGAAGGCGAATTCAGACCGGGGTTTTTCACGGGTGTCACTACGGTTGTACTCAAGCTATTCTCCTGCGTTCAGCCTGGCGTTGCGGTGTTTGGCAAAAAGGATTATCAGCAGCTGATGATCATCCGTAACATGGCACGGCAATTCGCTCTGCCGACACAAATCATCGCCGCTGAAACCTATCGCGCCGAGGATGGTCTGGCGCTGTCTTCGCGCAACAGCTATCTGTCTGAGCAGGAACGCGCCGAGGCACCGACGCTGTTCCGTGAACTCAATCAGATCGCCGATGAAATTCGTGGTGGCAATCTCGATATCTCCATGCTGCAAAGCCATGCGATGCAGCGGCTACATGAGCGAGGCTGGAAGCCTGACTATGTCGGCATACGCAAACGCATCGATCTGCAGCCGCCGAGCGCCGGTGATCTCGCTCAGAACGAACCGCTGGTCGTGCTTGCCGCCGCAAAGCTGGGGGCAACTCGCCTGATCGATAACCTCGAAATATGAGGATCACTGGGCCGCTACGGCATATCGCTATAACGACAGCCCTGATCGTTTTTCTCACCGCCACCATAGCGCGTGCCGACATAACCGTCATTGATGACAGCGCCCATCGTGTCACTTTGCGAGCGCCCGCTAAACGCATCATCAGTCTTGCACCGCATGTAACCGAGCTGCTTTTTGCAGCGGGTGCGGGTAAAAAAGTGGTTGGCGTCTCGTCAGCGAGCGACTTTCCGGCCGAGGCATTAAGACTGCCTTCGATGGGTAACAGTTCGCGCATCGATATGGAGCGCATCTCGCTGCTGAAACCCGACCTGATCGTCGCCTGGACCAGTGGCAACCATCCCCGTCAAATCGCACAACTGAGAAAACAGGGACATGTCGTCTTCGAGAGCGAACCGAAAAACTTTGAAGCGATTGCAAGCACGCTAGAAAAACTAGGCAAGCTTACCGACAGCACACAGGGCTCGGATGCTGCGGCACGCTTCAGAGATTCGATTGCATCACTTCGGCATCAGTATCAGGGGCGTGATCCGGTGACCGTGTTTTATCAAATCTGGCCGACACCTCTAATGACACTGAATGGCCAACACCTTGTATCTCAGGCGCTAAGTCTTTGCGGCGCCACGAATGTATTCGGCAAACTGCCTCAACTGGCGCCCACCGTAAGCCGGGAAGCCGTCTTTCAGGCGAATCCGGATGCTATTTTGATCAGTGATGAGTCCGGCAGCGGCCTTGGCGACTGGCGCAAAATATCATCACTGAAAGCAGTCCGACAGCAGCAGGTATTCAAAGTCGACGGTAATTTGCTCAATCGTGCCGGCCCCAGAATGCCGGAAGCCATTGCATCGCTTTGCGAGCAGATCGACAGCGTTAGAAACCATCAACGTCACCAACACCCGTAAATTCATATCCTCGTCAATCACAGCATGAAACCCAGGAGACACGCGTGACAAAAATATCCATGGACCAGTTACGTGAACGCCAGCACGGCACACTGCCCGATCTGCTGGGGTTCGATGTTGTTTCTGCGACCCCGGGGGAAATTCTTGCCGGGTTTGATATCAAGCCTCACCATCTTGCACCGAATGCTTATCTGCATGCAGCCTCGGTCATCATGCTTGCGGATACCGCCTGCGGCTATGGCTGCATGATCAATCTGCCGGAAGGCGCGAGCAGTTTTACGACGATTGAACTCAAGAGTAATTTTTTGGGTACCGCACGTGAGGGGAAAGTCGACTGTATCGCCCGCCCTGTGCATTTGGGTCGCACGACTCAGATCTGGGATGCGACGGTCAGCGCAGGCGGAAAAACAATCGCGCTATTTCGTTGCACGCAGATGGTACTTTGGCCAAAAGCTTGACTGCTGAATGCTGATTACTGCTTTCAGGCGCAAGCCTTTCCCGGCCACTACAATGACCTGAGGTTGGAGACTACTCAAGAGCCGGCGAGACCATCCCTAAAATGGAATTAGCCAGTCTCCCTGCTCCATGAAATCACATCCAAATGCCACGCTTAATATCTCAGGCACCAGCATTTCCGTCACCGGCCCCAGCCAATGCTGCCCCTCTCCCAGAACCAGTACATGGCTCGCAAAGCGTTTAGCCAGATTGATATCGTGACAGTTGGATACGACAGCGTGGTGGTCCGACAATTCACGTAATAGCTGCATCACCTGCAGCTGCTGCGCCACATCCTGATGCGATACCGGTTCATCGAGCAGCAGAAGATCAGGTGACTGCACCAGCAGCGCTGCCAGCGCAACTCGCTGCCGCTCGCCTCCCGATAGCGTGAGTATATTTCGACTCTCACTGCCTGCCATTGCCACGCGCTCCAGAGCTGCACTGACGACTTCGCCATCAGTCAACGCCTTGTTATTTCCCGCTGCGCTCTTCAGTGTCCGGCTAATGACAACTGCGTCAAACACCGTGTACGCAAACACATCCACCTGCTGCTGCAACATGAGTCCTCGTCGCTGCGCAAGCAAGGCCGATGCCGTTGTGTGCAGCGGATCACCGCACAATTGGATTTGCCCCTTGGAGGGCGAACTCAGACCAGCAAGTACCTGCAACAGCGTCGTTTTACCTGCACCATTTTTGCCGAGTACGCACCAGAATTCACCGCGATTGATTTGCCAGTTCAGCGCGTGGGTCAGCTGTCGCTGGCCCCTCACAATCTCTAGCTCAGTTAACTGCAGTATCGTCATCAGCGGCTCCGGGTAAGTAACACCAGAAACACCGGCACACCGATAAGTGCCGTAATCACGCCAACCGGCAATTGCACAGGTGCGGCAATACTGCGTGCCAGCAGGTCAGCCAGCGTGAGCGCAATACCGCCCGTCAGCACAGAAGTCGGCAACAAGATGCGCTGGTCGTTGCCAATCACGAGACGCAGCGCATGGGGCACCACCAGACCGATGAAGCCTATGGTGCCAGCAACCGCAACCGCTGCTGCAGTCGCTACCGATGCGATCAGCAGCACACTGGCTTGCAGGCGTCGCACTCTCAAGCCCAGCAAGTGTGCCGTCACCTCACCGTGCGACAGGACGTTGAGCGCACTGGCCCTGCTGAAAGACCAGACACTCGCCACCAGCAAGACAAGCCATGCGGAGCCACCAAAATCGGAAGACTCCAGTTCACCCATCAGCCAGAACAAGGTGCCCCGCAACTGTGCATCGGGCGACAGCGCAAGCAGCAGAGTGATGAGTGCACCAAAGCCGGCTGAGATCATCACGCCGGTAAGAATCAGACGAATCCCGCCCGTTCCCGAATCCAGCACAATCTCCGTGACGAAACTACGCCGGGCCAGCACAAAAAGCAGCGCCGTGGCCAATAGCGCACCAAACAAGGCGCCCAGCTGCAGACTGTAGAGCGCAGCAGATACGGGGAACAACAAGCTGAAACTCAATGCACCGGCAGCAGCGCCGCCAGACACACCCAGTACGTACGGGTCCGCCAGCGGATTTCTTAGCAGTAGCTGCATCAACGCGCCGGCCAGTGATAGAAGACCACCGACGGCGAAGGCCGAGAGCGCCCGGGGAGCACGGAGCTGCCAGACCAGCACCCGCTCATCTGAGGGCAAATAACAACCTGCCCCACCGCATAAAGAGCCGAGCAACAGTACCAGCAAGCAAACGACAACGAGTATCAGCAACTGAAGCTGACGTTTGGAATTTCTGGTGATGGAAATAATCATCCTGCTCAGTTTTGCCAGCTGATGCCAACAAACAGACTGCGCGGCAACTGGTTATACCCATAAGCCGTCTGGTAACGCTCGTCGAGCAGATTAATCAAACGCGCATGAACTGCCAACTGCCGGGTAACTTCATATCGCGCATGCAGATTCACCAGCCAATAAGCTGCGAGTTGCTGGGATGCCTCCTTATCTAGACGGTTTCCGGTATAGCTGGCATCGCCGCCCACATTCCATAACCCGTATTTCCTGTAAGCGGACAGAGACGCCAGCGTCTTGGCATTTCTGCTCAAGGTTTCCCCAGTGTCGAGATTGACGGGGTCCTGCAAAGTCAGACTGAAGCGAAAATTCGTGCTAGCCAATTCGCCGTATCCACTGACTTCAAAACCTTCGTTTCGCGCACGGTCTACATTGATAGTCACGTAGGTTGCAGGATCGTAACTAAATTGATCGCGTGTGCTCGTTCGAAAGGCTGTCAGTCGAATTAAGCCCCCACCAATTTTTTGCTGTAGTCCGATTTCCTGAGACCGGGCACGTTCGGCGCGTAAAGACGCATTGCCATAATTGGGATCAAATTGCTGAATCAGTGTCGGCGCATTGAAAGCACTGGATGTAGAAGCCAGCAGCTTTAGGCCGTCTGTCAGCGCATAGCCATATCCTGCATAGTCTGTCGTTTCATTGCCTGCCTGTTCAATCGCGTCACGACGAAGATTAAATTGGAATTGATGGTGGCCCAGACTTGAATTGAAACCTGAATAAAGACTGGAACGATGACGACTGTAGACTGCTGTCGAACTAGCCAAAAAATCAGTCGAATCCAGACTGTCACGTCCGGCTTCTGCGCCGACATTTAAGATAGCGACATCCGATAATTTGATCTGATTCACCCATTGGGCTAATCGGTTTTGTCCAACATCGCGAACGTTATAAACGCTGAATGGAATGAGGCTATCGTATTTGTTGTCATTACGCGTACGGTTTTGGGAAAGCATCAATGTTGAATCCCAATTGGAGAAAATCTTGTTTTTTGAAAACAGGGCAAAGGTTTCTTGCGATGATTTTCCTCTTCCGACATCAGCCGGCTGTCCACCACCGAGCCCATCAAAATCATATTTTCCTGTATTCGCATACAAACGCAAACCAATCTCCTGCCCGGTCTGCCACTCCTGCGCCAGTAAACCACTGACACTGTTATTGCGGTAACCATCACGATCCGGATTTTCCGTCGGGTCTTGCGAAACATTTTTTGCGGAGATCCCATCGGATCTGACGCCCGTGGCAGATAGCGAATAGCGTGTTGTATTGAACCGACCTGAAACACTACCGGTAACCGTTGTGGTGCCTTGTGATCCTGTCTCTATAAACAATGATTGCTTTGATCCGGTCTCTGGTTTGTGCGTAAAAATCTGGATAACGCCACCTACAGCACCCGAGCCATAGATAGCCGAGACATTGCCGCGAATGATTTCGATGCGTTCAACTTGCGCTGGCAATATGTGCTCAAGTGCTGGGGCTGCGGACCAGGCTTCTCTACGCAAAGGCACCCCGTCGAGCAGGATAAGCACCTGTGCGGGCGTCGATCCGCGCATGAACAATGAAGTCGCCTGACCGGGCCCGCCCGATTGAACCACCTGAACACCGGCTTCACGCTGGAGCAAAGAAGGTAGGTCAATCGCTGCCGAATTGCGGATATCCTCGCTGGTAAGGACGCTTGTATGAGGCAATGCGTCTTCATGCGCTTGCTCATTACGGGAGGCTGTGACCACGACTTGGGGCAGAGCCTTATTGACTTCCGATTTTGCACTGACGGATGTAACGGACAGTACCGAAACAAGCAAGACACGAATATTGAGGCCGCTGCGTTTGTTGACAGGGTTAGACATAGAGGTTTTCCGGACATGGGAACGCCTCGCCAGCTTCCCCGCAGGCGAGACTCAACAGGAGTGTGAACCGGATAATCTCAATGCAGCATGATCTGGCAAAGATCTCCCCGCCTCGCCACTCCCACTTATCCTGGCCGGTATCCGGGCTAGCAAGTGAATCCGGATAGCCTTCCCATGCAGTACGCACAGTGGCGAGAGATCCGGATGGCATGGCGAACCATGCACTTGCTTACCGTTGCGGGGGCAGCACACGTTGGCGTTGTCTGGCGTGGTCGGCCAGCCTCTGCTTCGTGTTTCCCGTTTAACTGCAAGCCGGAGACGGCCTGCGAGCACCAAAACGAGTGCAGTGTAGAAGATGGTTTACCTTTACGTCAACGTAAATTGGAAGTCTGGACGGTCACTTTTCTGACCATCGGGTGTTATGTACTACACTGCCTGTCGATAATTTTATGACTCGGTACCGGACAACCCACACGGCCACAGGCCGACAGGAGCAGGAGAACTCATGCGCGACCACGCCCCCGCATCACCCGATGGCCCCATGGCCAAAGCCGATTACTACACTCGCCAATACAACGCCCGGGCAGAGATTCCCGATCATCCGCAATTGTTCAGCCGCTGGCAAAATGACTCGGCGCTGGTGCGGCGCACCCATGCCGGTTTGCTCGACATTCCCTTCGGGAGCGCATCCGGCGAACGACTGGATTTTTACCCCGCACCTCAGCCGGGTGCGCCGCTACTGGTGTTCATTCATGGCGGCTGGTGGCGATCGCTCGACAAATCGGATTTCACCTTCATCGTGCCCGGCTATCGTGAGGCGGGATTCAATGTCGCACTCACCAATTACACGCTCGCACCCGATGCATCGATTGAAGAAATCACTCGTCAGCAGCTGCGCGCTCTGGCTTGGCTATACCGGAATGCAGCCCGCTATGATTTTGATCGGGACCGTATCGTCGTGGCGGGCCACTCAGCGGGTGGACATCTGGCAGCCATGATGATGGCCGCGCGCTGGCCGGAATTTAGCCGTGACCTGCCAGCCGATCTGGTGAAAGCCGGTGTGCTGATGTCCGGTCTGTATGACCTCGACCCGATTCGTTATGCCGACTTCGTGAACGTCGACCTGAAGATTAACGAGACGAATGCGCTGCGCCTCTCACCCGGCTACATGACGCTGCCGCACCGAATTCCGTTCATTACTTCGGTAGGTGATCTCGAGTCGGATGAATTCAAGCGACAGACCGCGTCAATTTCTCACCAGTGGCATTCAGCACACTTGGGGGATATCCCCCTGAAGGATATCAATCACCTGACCATTTGCGATGCATTCGCCAGTCGCGGCCACTCGCTCTTTGAGCGGACCTGTCAGTTGATTGCCGCAGTATGAGCCGCTCTGGCGGCTTCGCCGCCTCTTGTCTCGTCAGGTCGATGGCAAACCAGCGCTAACGTCGGCACTGGCCTTGCGCGACAGGTTCTCAGTCTTGCTCCGACTGGCCGGCTGAGCGCCGGTGTTGCTCATCGAGGAAACCCGTCGCTAGAAAAACCTCGCGCAACAAATACACAAAGCTCGCCGTCAGCGCCATCATCGCCAGCACAAAGAAGCTGGCAATCACCACACTCATTCTGATATTCAGCGCATCAGCGATGAACAATGTGGCCACCACCATACAGATCAGCAGCGCGCAGGTGGTCGAAAGAAAAATGGCACGGTTGATTTTCTGCGCTCGCTTGAACAGCATGTTGAGCTCAGTCTGCTCGGCTGGGTTTGCCTGTCTGACCGGTTGCCCATCCCACCCACCGAGCCGTTCTTCCAGCGTGCGATAACGGTCGATGATCCGCGCCAGCCGGTTTGTCAGCACCAGCATATTGGTACCGACACCGGTCAGCAAAAACACGGGCGCAATCGCCAGCTGAATAATGTGTCCGATTTCATCAGGTCCGATTTTCATGGGTCCGCATCCGTCCTGTCAGTGGTGTTAGCTTTCAATACAGCAACTTGTCTGGCGCAGTGTAGCAGCGGCACAACTCTGATGAAGGATTTCATCTTGAGGTCAACCGTCGCACGTATTGGTCTAAATATTTCCTTGCAAAAACGTATTCAGTTCTTCTCGGGAACAAACCTGAAAAAACAAGCACCAAAGTCCTGGAAAGAACAAATTTTCGCCTCGAATCATATAGGTAGCTATGCCAAAAGCTGATACATTTATCCCAAGTGTTGCCATTTTGTTACTAAAAGGAAACCGTGATGAAAATAGTTCCCAAATTGCATCGCAACTTGCGTTGGAGTATCTGAAATGCGAGGCATGAAAAATAATCTGGCCAAGCGCCGGACTGACAGGATGAGTAACCCATGATTCGCGCAGTGATCGCAGACGATCACGCACTGATGCGTGAAGGCCTCAAACACATACTGAATCAGACTGAAGATATAGAAGTGATCGCTGAAGCCTGTGATGGCTTTGAAGTACTGGCTCTCGTTCGAAAAGGTGACTTCGACGTCCTGGTGATGGATCTGTCAATGCCGGGACGCAGCGGCATGGACCTGATCCGTCAGATCAAGGATGAGTTCCCGCGAGTAGCCGTATTGGTACTCACGATGCATGACGAAAACCAATATGCTGCCCGCGCAATCAGGGCGGGTGCACTGGGTTACATGACGAAGGAAAGTGCTGGCAATGAACTGGTGAAAGCCATCCGAAAAGTACACGGCGGCCGCCCCTATATCAGTATGGATGTTGCCGAACAGCTCGCCATGGACGCCATGCCCGAGCGATTGGACATGCCACACAAATCACTCTCTGATCGGGAATTTGAAGTCTTCAACTTCCTCGTCTCCGGGAAGTCAGTAACGGAAATTGCGGAGCTTCTGCATCTGTCTGTGAAAACGGTCAGTACACACAAGACTCGCATCCTGCAAAAAATGGGAAGCAACTCGCTGGCCGAGTTGGTGCACTACGCCGTAGTTCACGGCTTGCTTGAAAAATTCAAGCCTTGAATTTTATGAAGATCAATGATTCATCGAACAAAGTTGCGAAGATAGGAATAGCCCTAGCGAAGCTCAGGGGTCACTCGATCCTTATTCAGAGCAGCCCGATAGCCATTGAAACACGCTGTAGCGATACTAGCCACTCGTTCAGAGCATGATGCACAGAAACCGAAGGGGGTTATGCACCACTGATTCGACAACATTGAAAACTGCAAACACTTCAGATCGTGATTCGTTCATTTTTAAACGGACCTGCCTGATTGAGTATCCGTGAGATTGATGAGCACGTCGAAAAAGCATGAGATGAAGAACTACCGTTAACGCACTCAGACCTCAACATCAGGAGATGACCATGACATCTATACCAATTTCCGAATCTCGTCCCGTTACCAACAACGCTATCCAGCACA
>JBILCO010000228.1:0-3986 GCA_044353075.1 Burkholderiaceae bacterium | reverse complement strand
TCCCGAAGCCGATGGTAGATATTGGGGGGGTGCCGCTGCTGGAGCGGCAGATACTACGTCTAGCTAAAGCCGGGGTGACGCGCATCTATCTTTCCGTTAACTACCTTAGCTACGTCATCGAAGACCACTTCGGTGATGGTTCTCGTTTCGGACTGGAGATCCGTTACTTGCGTGAGCAGGAAAAACTCGGCACCGGTGGAGCCTTAGCCTTGCTGCCGGAAAAGCCTACCGCGCCCATATTGGTCATGAATGGTGACATTCTGACCACGTCCGACTTTGGAAGTCTGAACGCATTCCACGCTAGTCAAGGGGCGGAAATTACCGTGGCGGCAGTGGATTATTGCATTCATATCCCCTTTGGAGTAGTGCAGAACTCGGGCTCTTATGTGACCGCCTTGATCGAGAAGCCTTCCCAGCGTTTTCTGTGCAATGCCGGCATTTATGCCCTTTCCCCGTCTGTGCTCGAAAAAATGCCGGAGGGGAGGGCATTCAACATGACCGATCTCATTGAACGATGCCTGATGGCGAAAAAACCTGTGGCTGTCTTCCCGGTGCATGAATATTGGAGCGATATCGGAACACCCGCGGACTTGGATAAGGCCCGCAGTCTTTTTTCGGAGGCAGTATGAGCAAAGGATATGAAGCCATTTTTGGCAAGAAGGTTTTCGTGACTGGTGCGGATGGTTTCATCGGCAGCCATCTAGTGGAACAGTTGGTTTCCTGCGGCGCGGATGTGCGAGCCATGGTTTATTACAACTCCTGGAATGAATGTGGCTGGCTAAAGGATGTTCCCTCTTCCGTGCTTGAGAACGTGGAACTGTTCCGTGGAGATATCCGCGACACAGAACGGGTGCGGGACGGCGTTCGTGGATGCGATTACGTTTTCCACCTGTCCAGCCTAATCGCGATTCCCTATAGTTATGAGGCGCCGCGCGCCTACGTGGAAACCAACGTGAACGGTGCCCTGAACGTGTTGCAAGCTTGCCGCGACAGCGACAGCCTGACGCGCCTGGTACACGTCTCTACTTCCGAAGTCTATGGATCGGCTCAGCAAGTGCCGATCCCCGAAAGCCATCCGCTCGTGGGGCAGTCCCCCTATTCGGCCAGCAAGATCGGTGCGGATAAAATGGCGGAAAGTTATTACTTGTCATTCGAATTGCCGGTGGTGACGGCGCGGCCGTTCAATACCTTCGGCCCGCGCCAGACGGCGCGCGCAGTTATCCCGACGATTGCTAGCCAATTGCTTGCGGGATGCCAGGAGCTCCATTTGGGCGCCCTGACCCCTACGCGAGATTTCAATTTTGCCACCGACACGGCCCGCGGCATGCTGGCGCTGGGGTTGTGCGAGGCAGCCGAGGGACGCGTGGTCAATATCGGCTCCGGCGAGGAATGGTCTATCGAACAGACAGCGAAGCTGTTGATGGAGGCTATCGGACGGGAGGTCGAGATTATCTGCGACGAGGCGCGGAAACGGCCAGAGAAAAGTGAGGTGAACCGGTTGATCGCAGACAACTCGCTGATCCATCAACTGACCGAATGGCGCACTAACGTCCCTTTCGCGGAAGGATTACGGGATACGGCACGATGGATCGAGCGTAATCTTCAATTGTTCGACGTGAAAACCTATGCGCGTTGACGAAGCGTCGGGCGGAAGGGTGCCGTCTGATCTCTTGTATCTGGTGGCCGATAGTTTTCGCGCATTCGACCGCCGCTCACGGCGGCGAATCATTGGCATATTGCTCCTGACAGCTATCTAGCGCTGAATCGCTATCGACTTTCTAGACGCTTCGTTGCCTCATAAAAAACTGCTTCTCAAATTATACCGGCTACTTCTTCCCGTTGTGCCCGTGGCGACGTACCGGGTTGTAAAACGTCTCGATGTAATCAAACACATCCTGTCGTGCGGCTTCACGCCTCGGATAGACCTTGCGTTTAATCCGCTCGGGCTTTAACTGCTGGAAGAAACTCTCGGCCACCGCATTATCGTGGCAATTACCTCGCAGACTCATGCTGCCGACGAGGCCATGCGCCTTCAAAAATGACTGCCAATCCTCGCTGGAGAACTGGCTGCCCTGATCGGAATGCACCAGCGCCGGTTGTTTGGGCTTGCGTCGCCAGATCGCCATTAGCAGGGCCGAGAACGTCAAGCTGTCGATCCAACCGGTTCGGGGCAATGACCGCCGGGACACCCCCGACATGCGGACGCCGGCGATAGCTCGATTGGGAACGCAGTCCAGCTTGCCTCATCAGGCGGTAAACACGCTGCTCGCCACACGACTCACCCAGATCCCGCAGATCAGCATGTACCTTGCGGTAGCCGTAGACTGCACCGCTCTGCAGCCAAGACTGCTTGATCTGGCCCGTCAGGTGCTGGTTCTCGATGCTGCGTCCCGATTGGGGTCGGTGCTTCCAGGCGTAATAGCCGCTGGGGTGCACCTTTAATACGCGGCACAGCGTACGCACGGCATGCTGCTGCTCGTTATCCCGGATGAACGCGTACGTCACCCGGATCCCTTGGCAAAGTACGCGGCGGCCTTTTTTAAAATGTCGCGCTCCTCGGTCACGCGCTTCAATTCTGCTTCCAGGCGCTTCTCGGCCGGGATCCCATAACGCTTGATCCACTGGTACAGGCTCCAAGTCGACACCCCGAGCCGAGCGGCAACTTCTTTGACGGCGAACCCGCGCTCGGTCACCTGTCGAACCGCTTCAATCTTGAACTCTTCCGTGAACTGCTTGTGATTCATGACATCTCCTGATGGCCCAAATTGTAGGCTCAGAAGTGTCTAGGGTTTCGGTAGCGATTCAGACCGCTGTCCACGGTAAGCGAATTTGGGTCATTTTCAGGCAATATTGTTGGGTTCAGAGAAGCGAGGTGCTTAGTATACTGAAACACCTTTACCGATTTGGTCGTTTTGTCCCGAAAATGCCTCTTGCTCACCACCCTGACGTCCCTGTTTTGAATACCGATTTTCCGTCCACCCGAGGCATGCGGCTGGCCCTGGCGCTCTACCAGGCACTTTGGGTTGTACTTTTGCCTTTGGTGCTGGCTTTTCTGTGGAAAAGAGGCAAACGTGAGCCGCTGTACCGAAAATACTGGGCTGAGCGCTGGGGTATCGTTAAAACGGTACTAAAAGCTCCCATTTGGGTCCACTCTGCTTCAATGGGGGAAATCCGTGGGGTCGCTCCGCTGATTCGCGCCCTTCTGGCCGCCGGCTACCCGGTACTGGTGACCACGCTGACCCCAGCCGGTCGCACCGCTGCTGAAAAACTGCTGGCGACCGCTATTGCCGAAGGTCAGGCCGAGGTGGTCTATTTGCCCTTTGAGCTGGGGAGTGCCGTCAGGCGTTTCATCCGGCATGTCCAGCCGCGTTGCGCCATGATGACCGAAATTGATACCTGGCCGGTCTTATTGACGACCATCCGGCGTGCCCGAATTCCTCTTTGCATGGCCAATGCGCAATACCCTAAAAAAAGTATCGAACGAGATCAAAAGTCCTGGGGCGGCTTTCGATCCAAAATTTTTCAGGCGTATCAACTGGTGATGTGTAAATCTGAAACCCATGCCCGTCGCTTTCGGCAAGTGGGTTGTACCAAGGTCGAAGTGGTAGGCGAGACCCGGTTTGATCTGCCAGTCTCCCGCGAGCAAATCGCTGCCGCTGCACGCCTGGTGCAGTGCTGGCAGTTGGCTTTGGGGCAGCGTCCGGTAATTACATTTTCCAGCGCTATTATTGGTGAAGACGAGCAGTTCGTTGAAGCCATGCGCCTGATACAGCAAGGCCTGATTACGACAGGTCGCCCCAAACCACTGTTTGTCTACGTGCCGCGCAGCCCGCAGCGATTTGACCGCGTTCACGATATTCTTCAAAACGCTGGCCTGAAGACGGTCCGACGCAGTCAGGCATTCGACGATGTGCTGCACTTGCGTGATCCGGAAACGGGTGTGAGTGATGTCGATGTTCTGTTGGGCGATTCTTTGGGAGAGATGT
>JBILCO010000016.1:0-14258 GCA_044353075.1 Burkholderiaceae bacterium | reverse complement strand
CCTGTCGCAAGCCGTGGTGGTCGGTGCATCGTTTGTTCCACTGGGTGCCCATAACGTGATAGAACCGCTTGCGCTCAAAAAGCCAGTCATGGTTGGGCCCAGTATCTGGGGAATTGAATATCCAAGTGTAGAAGCTTTGTCTGCTGGTGTGTTGCAGCAGCACATGGACATACCTTCATTAGCTAATGCGTTAGTACATTTACTTTCGGTACCGGATACCTACGCGCAAGCAATGTCGGAGGCTGAAAGTTTCTATGCCGAACATGCGGGTTCCACTGCCAAACATATGGCGGTGTTTGTACCTTGGCTGGAGGGCGCATGAGTGTTCAAGGCGCATGGTCCCTGAAAGCGTACCTCGTGCTTGCAAGAGTCATGACGCCACTCTGGCATTGGGTCTTCCGAAAACGTCTCCAGCGCGGCAAGGAAACACCGCAAAGTCTGGCGCAGAAATGGGTCTTGGAGCCCGCCATAAGACCCGATGGGCCCTTGGTCTGGGGCCATGCTGTCGGCGTGGGTGAGGCAATGGCGCTGTCCGGGTTGTTTGCCCGCATGGGTGAGCTCTGGCCGCAAGCAAATTTCCTCATAACCACTACAGCACGCACCTCGGGCGACGCGCTGCATAAAACCGGATTGCCGCCACGCTGCATTCACCAGTTTGCTCCTATCGATACGCCTAGGACAGTCAGCAAGTTCCTGAACCACTGGCAACCTTTGCTGGCGGTGTGGTGTGAAATGGATTTGTGGCCGGCCTTGGTACACGCTACGGCAAAACGAGGCGTTGTCCATGCGCTGGTCAATGCACGGTTGGATGCCGCAGCTTTGTCCAGGCGACGTTGGGGCCGTTTTATTTATCGGGCATTGCTGCCGGGGTTCAGTACACTTTGGGCACAAAACGCAGAATCGCGTGATGGCCTGATTCAATTGGGCGCGCCAGCCGATCGCGTGATTATTACGGGCACCGTCAAATCGCTTGCGCCGCCACTGGCTTGCGATACTGAACAGCTCCAAGCCTGGCAGAAAAATCTCGGGGAAAGGCCTGTATGGCTTCTGGCATCCAGCCATCCGGGTGAAGAAGTATTGGCTTTGCAAGCCCATGCATTGCTGCGCCAACAGTATCCCGATGCACTGCTGGTCATTGCTCCCAGAGTCCCAGCGCGAGGGCCAGAGCTCATGAGCTTGTGTCCCGAAGGCACACTTCGACGCAGCGCATCCAGCGCCTTACCTGCATCGTCAGATTCAGTCTATGTGGCCGACACGATTGGAGAAATGGGCCTTTGGTACAGCCTGGCGCCCGTGGCCATGATGGGTGGCTCATGGGCGAAGGTTGGTGGACACAACCCCTACGAGCCTTTGGCTCTTGCATGCAACGTTATACATGGCCCCCATGTATGGAATTTTTCCGAGAGCTATGCAGAACTCGACGCCCGGGGCCTGAGCCAAATTGCCATGACCGACGCAGATATTGCCAAGGCTATATCTGCAACCTGGACGCAGAGCTCGCCTCGTAACAAGGATCATCAAAATCAGGCGACTGAGCTGCTGCAAAGTCTGGTTCGGTTGGTAAGAACTTGATATTTTTCATAATGAACATATCGATTTGATCCGTGTGCCAGATCATCTAGAGGTTATGCTGCGTCAATTTACTTGCTCACCTCATTCAACCCACCCCCCAGCGAGCGATACAAGTCCACCGTATTGGTAATCTTCAGCAGCTTCGTCTGCAGCAGCTGCTGTTCAGCCGCAAACAGCTCACGCTCGGCATCCAGTACTTCCAGATAATTCGCGATACCGTTTTTATAGCGCGCCTGCGCCAGTTCCAGTCGTGCTGTCTGCGCTGCGCGCACTGCTTCCTGAGCCGTAATTTCATCCGACAGCGTGGCGCGCGCCGACAAGGCATCGGCGACTTCGCGGAAAGCGACCTGAATGGTTTTTTCGTAGCTGGCAATTGCGATGTCGCTTCGTACTTCAGCCAGACTCAGAGTGGCTTTGTTGCGACCGGCATCGAAAATCGGCAGTACCAGCTGCGGTGCGAAATTCCAGGTTGCAGAATTTCCCTGAAACAGATCACCGAGTTCGGTGCTGGCCAGACCGAGACCGGCGGTCAGCGAGATGCGAGGGAAGAAAGCTGCGCGTGCTGCGGCGATGTTGGCCTGCGTCGAGCGCAGGCGCTGTTCCGCTGCGCGTATGTCGGGGCGGTGCGTGAGTAACTCGGAAGACAAGCCCGCGCCGATATCGGCTGTCACCGCCTGTGAAGACAGGTTCGCACTCTGTGTGGGCGGCGTGACGCTGGTGCCGACCAGTAGCGCCAGCGCATTGATGCTCAGCGCATGCTGGCGCTTGAGCGACAGTACGGCCGAGCGCGCGGTTTGTACCAGCGTCTCGCTTTGCCTTAATTCCAGCGCATTGGTAATACCGGCATCAAAACGCTGCTTGACCAGGCCATAGGATGTTGTGCGCGCTTTCAGTGTGCGCTCCGCCAGCGCGATTTGCTCGGACAGACCGCGTTCGGCCAGCCAGGCTTTCGCGACCTCGCCAACCAGCGACACCTGCATCGCGCGTTGCGCTTCTTCGGTGGCAAAGAATTGGGCCAGGGCCGCTTCGGAGAGATTTTTCACGCGTCCGAAGAAATCCAGCTCGAAGGCCGTCATGCCGACACCCACCTGATACGCGGTGATGTCACGCATCTCGCCGGCCAGCAGCTGGCGTGAATCCGATACGCCAGCCGTGCCATTCACAGTGGGTAGCCGATCGCTGCGCTGGATGTTGTACATCGCGCGTGCTTCTTCGATACGCAGTGCAGCGGTTTTCAGATCACGGTTGCTGATCAGCGCTGCGGCGATCGTTTGTCTGAGGTCCGGATTGAGAAAGAATTCATTCCAGCCGATGTCAGCAACCGGTGTGGCTGCCGGCACCGCTGCCGGTTCGGCTACCACCGGAAACTTCTCAGGTATAGGCGCCGCCGGCTTGCTGAATTCGGGCAGGATCTGGCAGCCTGACAGGGCGACGACCCCGGTCAGCAGCATCAGGTTGCGTTTTTTTGTTGTCATCATTTTTTTTCTTCCTGATGCAGATGCGCTGCATACAATTTGCGCTGCCGCTCACTGCCCTTGAAAATGCGGCGAACGACCACAAAAAATACGGGTACAAAAAATACCGCCAGCACCGTGGCAGTGATCATGCCGCCCATCACGCCGGTGCCAATGGCACGCTGACTGGCCGAGCCGGCACCGGTGGCAATCACCAGCGGCAGCACGCCGAGAATAAAGGCCAGCGAAGTCATGATGATGGGCCTGAATCGCAGCTTGACGGCCGTCAGCGTGGCCTCGACCAGATCCATCCCGTCGGCCTGCAGGTCTTTGGCGAATTCAATAATCAGAATCGCGTTTTTCGCTGACAAACCAATAATCGCAATCAGGCCAACCTTGAAGTACACATCATTGGGCATATCGCGCCAGATCGTGAAGGCCAGCGCACCCAGCACGCCCAGCGGCACGACCAGCAACACGGCCAGTGGAATCGCCGTACTTTCATACAGTGCGGCCAGAACCAGAAAGACCGCCAGCAACGACAAGGCAAACAGCAGGGTCGCGGTAGAACCTGCCGCTTTTTCTTCAAAGGACTGACCGGCCCACTCAAAGCCTATGCCTGCCGGCAGCTGGGCCACCATCCGTTCCACCTCGGCCAGCGCATCACCCGACGAAGCGCCGGGTGCGGCATCGCCTTGCACCTTCATCGCCGGATAGCCATTGAAACGCACCAGTTGCACCGGGCCGGTGACCCAGCGGCTTCGCGTGAAGGCCGAGAAGGGCACCATCGAACCCTGTGCATTACGCGCATGAAGTTTGTCGATGTCTTCGGGCATTAGGCGCTTGTTCGGCTCTGCCTGCAAGATCACGCGCTGCTGCCGGCCCTGATTTGGAAAGTCATTGACGTAGGTGGTGCCAAAAGTCGCTGACAGCGTGGTGTTGATGTCGATCAGTGATACCCCCAGCGCATTGGCTTTGTCGCGATCGATTTCCAGTCGCAATTGCGGCGAATCTTCCATGCCTTCCGGACGCGCGCTCTTGATCACTTTGCTCTCGGCCATCATCCCCAGCAACTGATTGCGTGCAGCCAGCAGCGCGTCATGGCCCAGCCCCGCGCGATCCTGCAGCCGCAGCGAGAAGCCAGTCGCATTACCCAGTTCACGAATGGCCGGCGGATTGACGGTAAAGACAATCGCATCACGGACCGTCACCATCAGCGACATCGCCTTTTGTGCGATGCCTGCGGAGCTGGTCTCAGGCGTCGTGCGCTCTTTCCAGTCGTTCAGCGGGACGAACAACAGACCACCGTTTTGGCCGTTGCCCGAGAAGCTGTAGCCTATGACCGAAACGATGCCGGCAACACCCGGCTCTTTGAGGAAGTACTGCTCGGCCTGTTCCATCACCGACAGCGTACGGCCTGTGCTTGCACCCGGTGGCAGCTGCACATTCGCCAGCAGATAACCCTGATCTTCGGCGGGCAGGAATGACGTCGGCATGCGTGAGGCCATCCACACCACACACGCAATGATCACGCCGTAAATCACCATGTAGCGACCGGTCGTGCGCAGCATTTTCTTCACGCCGGATTCATAGCTCTCGGTGGTGCGACGGAAGAAGCGATTGAACAAGCCGAAAAATCCCTTGCGTTCATGGTGTCCGGGCTCGATCGGCTTGAGTACCGTGGCGCACAGCGCCGGTGTGAGCGTAATCGCCATAATCGCCGAGAACACCATCGCGGATACCATCGACATTGAAAACTGCCGGTAGATGGCGCCGACGGAGCCAGTGAAAAAAGCCATCGGCACAAACACCGCAATCAGCACGGCGGTGATGCCAATAATCGCGCCGGTAATCTGACTCATCGCCTTGATCGTCGCTTCGCGTGGCGGTAAGCCTTCTTCGGCCATGATGCGTTCGACGTTCTCCACCACCACGATTGCATCGTCCACCAGAATACCGATTGCCAGCACCATGCCGAACATGGTGAGTACGTTGATCGAATAGCCAAACAGGGACATGGTCGCAAAGGTACCCATCAACGCGACGGGCACAACAATCGCAGGAATCAGTGTGTAGCGCAGGCTTTGCAGGAATAGCAGCATCACAAGGAACACCAGCGCCACGGCTTCCAGCAGGGTTTTGATCACTTCCTCGATCGAAATTTTCACGAACAGCGACGTGTCATAGGGGATCACGTATTCCACACCCGGCGGGAAGAATTTTTTCAGATCCTTCATCTTCTGGCGCACCAGTTCAGCGGTTTGCAGGGCATTGGCTGTCGGCGTCAACTGAATACCGATCGCGGCAATCGGTTTGCCGTTCAGACGTGCCGCAAAACCATACGACTGACCGGCAATCTCGACCTTGCCGATATCGCGCACGCGCACTGTTGAACCATTGGGCAGCGCGCGCAGCACCACATTGCCGAATTCTTCCGGCGTGGCCAGCTGGCCGCTGACAATGATCGAGGTTGCAATACGCTGCGAGCTGGGTGCCGGCAGATCGCCGAGAATACCGGCCGAGAATTGCGCATTCTGCTGACGAATGGCATTCACTACATCCGTGGGCGTGAGTTTGTAGCCGACCAGTTTGTCAGGATCGACCCAGATGCGCATCGCACGCTCGGTGCCAAACAGCTGGACCACACCGACCCCGGGAATACGCTTGATTTCATTGATCACATTGCGCGCCAAGTAATCGCCCAGGGCGACTGGCGACACCTCACCGCTGGTGGCGCGCAGGTTAACGAACATCAGCAGATTGCTGCGCGCGCGGGTGATCGTTACACCTTGCTGCACCACCGCCTGCGGCAGACGCGCCTCGATGCGCTTGAGACGGTTTTGCACATCGACCGCAGCGAGTTCGGGATTAGTGCCGTTCTTGAAGGTCACCGAAACCTGCGACTGGCCATCCGACTGACTCTGCGACTCGATGTAGAGCATGTTTTCCGCGCCATTCATCTCCTGCTCGATGAGGCTGGTAACGCTTTCATCAACGGTTTGCGCAGAGCCGCCCGGATAAACGGCATTGACGATCACGGTCGGTGGCGCAATCTGCGGATATTGCGAAACAGGCAGATTGGGTATGGCGAGTATGCCCGCGAGCAGAATGAACAGCGCAATCACCCACGCGAAAACGGGACGATCAATGAAAAACTTTGCCATGGCGACGCGTCCTTAGTCGTTATTTGTTTTGCGGAGCTGCGGTGTTGGCATCGCTGGCCGCACTGGTGGGTGTCCACGGAAGCGGATTGACCTTGGCGCCGGGCTTGGCTTTTTGCAGACCTTCGACGATGACCTGATCGCCATGGTTCAGGCCGCTGCTGATGATCCATGAAGTGCCATAAGCGCCATCGGTTTTGACCGGACGCGGCGCGACGGTGCCACTGCCATCAACGGTCATGACGATCGCACCGTCGGCAGTGCGCATGACCGCCTGTTGTGGCACGACGATTGCGCCAGCGCGCATACCCTGCTCGAGACGCACACGGACATACGTACCGGGCAGCAGGTTGCGCTGCGGGTTGGGGAACTGCGCACGCAAAATCACGGAGCTGGAGGCCGGATCAACCACCGCTTCGGAGAACAGCAGCTGGCCGGGATAGTTGTAAGGACGACCATCTTCGGTGACCAGCGTCAGCTTGGCGCGGACCCCGCCTTTGCCCGACTGATTGACGATATCCTTCAAACGACGAGTCTCCACGCTGGATTGGGTCAGCGTTACATAAATCGGATCAAGCTGTTGAATGACCGCCATGCTGTGCTGATCATTCGCAGTAACCAGCGCGCCTTCGGTCATCAGGGCGCGGCCAATGCGACCTGAAATCGGTGCGGTTACGGTGGCATAAGACAGATTCAGTCGTGAAGTTTCAACGGCTGCACGGGCCGTCTCAATCGCTGCGGTAGCAGAGGCAACATCGGCTGCTGCCAGTTTTTGCGCGCTTTGCAGATCATCGAATTCCTGTTTGCTGATCGCATTGCTGTCGACCAGTCCGCGGTAGCGGTTGAGTTTGGTATTGGCCTGTGAAAGATTGGCTTCGGCACGAACCAGTCCGGCTTCCGCCTGCGAGACCGTCGCTTTTGTGCTGTTATAAGCGGCCTGGAAAGGCGCGGGGTCGATTTGATACAGCACCTGTCCGGCGCGCACATCACTGCCTTCGTTGAATACCCGCTTTTGCACGATGCCGCCGACTCGCGCACGGACCTCGGCAGTGCGCGTGGCTTCCACCCGGCCTGGCAGCTCGGTGACATTCGAAATGTTTTCCGGTGCTACCGTGATGACAGACACCATCATGGGTGGTGGCGAGCCACCTCCGGGTCCGGCTTTCGCCGCATCTTTCTTGTCGCCGCATGCGCTGAGCAGTGTCAGCAACAAACCCGAGATAAGAAGCTTGCTGGATGTATTCTTGGTATTCATGAATTTCCGCCACATTAAAAGAGGTGCCGGCCCGGCGATCTGCACATCACCCGGCCAGCCGAAAAACTACCGATAAAAGGGACGCTGCATGGAAAAGTCCTGTGAGAGGCCCAACGCAGCGATCCGACTGCAAACGTACACAATAAAACCTGAGTCACTGTCGTGAGTGCCCAGAGCATTTTTCTTTTGATTAAGCAGTTCTTTGCTTGTCGTTAAATACAAGATAAATAACAAAATATCGAAGGTATCAGCGCCTATCTGATATCAAACAGTTCATTGAATCGGGCCAGATCGGCTTCACTCAGATTACCAGCAGCCGCTTTCAGTCGCAGGCTGTTCATCAGCGTTTCATAGCGTGCTTTGGCCAGATCGCGGCGAGTCGAGTACAACTGCTGCTGTGCGTTGAGCACATCAATATTGATACGCACACCCACTTCATAGCCCAGCCGGTTGGATTCGAGTGCCGATTTGCTGGAAATCTCTGCGGCTTCCAGCGCGCGCACTTGCGACAGGCCGCTCTGCACGCCAAAGTAGGCGGTGCGCACATTTTGTGCTGCATTGCGGCGGGCTGTATCGACATCCGAGCGTGCCTTGTCTTCGAGCGAAATCGCTTCGCGGATCTTGCTGCTGGTGGCATAGCCGCTGAACAGCGGCACGGTCAGCTGGACGCCTACACTGGTGGTAGTGGTCGTGAATGCCGTGTTAAAAAAACTGGTATTGCGACCGTGCGTGGCTACTGCATCGACCGTCGGTAAATGCCCGGCGCGATTGCGACTGATGTCGAGTTTGGCGATTTCGGCCAGCAGGCTTTGTGCTACCACACCAAAATTTCCCGACTCCGCACTTTGTACCCAGGCATCCATCGCGGCGGGTTCAGGCGGATTTAGCGTCAGACCCGATTTCAGGTGACTGAGTGCAGGCGGCAGTTTGCCGGTGATCTGTGCAAAGGCATTGCGTTTGACTTCGAGATCATTTTGCGCGGCGATTTCCTGCGCGTTCGACAGATCGTAACGGGCCTGCGCTTCGTGGGTATCGGTGATGGTGGCGGTGCCGACTTCGAAATTGCGCTTGGCCGAGGCCAGCTGCTCTGCAATCGCAATGCGTTGCGCCTGAATGAAGGCAATCGTGTCTTGCGCGGCGAGCACATCGAAATAGGCCTGCGAAACCCGGATGATCAGATCAGACCGCGCCTGATCGAATTGCACTTCACTGACAGCCACTTGCAGTTTGCTTTGTTCATAGATCTCTTGGCTGGCGCGATTATACAGAGGCTGTCTGAGCTGCAGCTGATAGTTGTTGGCTGAATAGTCGATATTGGGATTGACCACCGAGGTCGACTGGCCAGTGATTTTGTTGGCTGCTGCTGTCATGCTCACGGAGGGCAGCAAGCCGGCACGTCCCTGCACGGATTTTTCGGCGTTGGCTTCGCGCGCGGCACGCGCGCTGGCAAACTGACTGTCATAAGCCTGGGCTTCGCGATAGGCATCCATTAGATTGAGTGCGGTCGCGTCGAGCGACAGCAACCCGGCGGCAATGAGAGCGGCGAGTGGGGTTTTACGCATTATTTTTTCCAGTCTTATGCAATGTTCAGTCTCGGTGTCAATGTCAATATGTGGGCATGCTGCTGTCGACCTGCACCGCCCAACCATGGATGCCGCCACTCAGATTAGTGACATTCGGAAAGCCGACACGCTCCAGAAATGCGCCGACCTGCATGCTGCGAGCCCCATGATGGCAGATACAAACAACGGGCGTTTCCGGGTCCAGTTCTTCCTGCCGCGCCGGTACCGTCGCCATCGGCATCAGCATCGAACCATCGATTCGGCAGGTGTCGTACTCCCAGGGTTCGCGTACATCCAGCAACAGGGGTTGCGTACGTACCGGATCCGAAAGCCAGATCGCCAGTTCGGCGGCAGAAATGTGATTCATGTCGTCGTTCCGTTTTGATTCAGAAGTGGAAAGCCGAGGGCTTCTCGGCGTTGCGCAGGGGTTTGATACTGGTTTCGAATAATTTGACCGTGTCCCACGCGTCCTCGGACACCCGTGTGATCATGCAAGCCGACATGACCGGTGCCTCGCCAATGACGGCGAGGATGCGTCCGCCGATTCTCAGCTGATGCAAGAAAGCGTCGGGCATCACGGGCAATGAGCCTGAGATCATGATGACGTCGAATGCCTGCGATCCACTGCCCGACCAGCCGCGCGCGCCATCGCCCAGCGCGACGCTCACATTGCCAATGCCATAGCTGGCGAGATTCTTTTCTGCGAGCGCTTTCAGTTCGGGCACGATCTCGACCGTTATTACCTGCTTTGCGTGATGCGCGAGCAGGGCGGCCATGTAGCCTGAGCCCGTACCGATTTCCAGCACAGACTCGTGAGCTTGCACCGCCGCTTCCTGCAGCAAGCGTGCTTCCAGTTTGGGTGAGAGCATATTTTCGCCCTGCGGCAGAGGAATCTCGGTATCAACAAACGCAAGCGTTTGATAGGCCGCAGGCACGAAGGCTTCACGCCGCACGGCGACCAGCGTTTGCAATATATCCAGGTCCAGCACATCCCAGGTGCGGATCTGCTGTTCGATCATGTTCAGCCGTGCTTGTTCGAGATTCATTGTTCAGACTCCTGCAACAAAGAGTGGAAGTTTATCAAAGGGGTTCGTCATTTCTGGCCGCCGCTTGCGCCATCGGCGCCGTGCCGCCCGTCTCGTCATATGAGCCTGCCGAGCCAAAACGACGACGGCCCCACTGCGCGAAATCATCCAGCCAGGTATAGATCACCGGCACCACAACCAGCGTCAGTATCGACGAGGTGATGATCCCGCCAATGACCGCCTGACCCATCGGCGCGCGCTGCTCGGAACCCTCGGCCAAACCCAGTGCCAGCGGCACCATGCCGAACACCATGGCCAGTGTGGTCATCAAAATCGGCCGCAGTCGTACATGGGCGGCTTCCAGCAGAGCCTCGCCGCGCTCCACGCCGGCCTTGCGCGCCTGATTGGCGAAGTCCACCAGCAGAATCGCATTCTTGGTGACCAGCCCCATCAGCATCACGAAACCGATGATGGAGAACAGATTCAGCGTTGAGCGGAAAATCATGAGCGCGAGAAAAACACCGATCAGCGTCAGCGGCAGCGCAGACATGATCGCGATCGGTTGCAGGAAGCTGGCGAATTGTGAGGCCAGAATCATGTAAATGAAAATGATCGCCAGCAGCAGCGCCGACAGCGCATAACCAAATGATTCCTGCATGTTTTTGGCCGCGCCGCCGATCTGGTAACGATAACCGGGTTGCCAGCTCATCGATTCCAGCGCACGTTTGATATCGACCCCCGCCTGTCCGGCCGAGCGTCCCACCACATTGGCGGAGAGTTCAACTTCGCGATTGAGGTCGCGGCGGTTGATCTGATTCGCACCCGCAGCGGGCGTAATGCTGGCGACCTGACGCAATGGCACCATGCGCGGTGAGCCGTCCGCATTCATTTCACTGCTGGCGAGCATGAGCCGCGACAGGTCGGCGATATTGCTGCGGTCTGAAGGCGCAAGCCGGACTGTGACGTCGTAGGTCTCATCATTCGGCGCGCGCCAGCCGGTCACGGCATCACCTGCCAGCAATGGACGTAACGTATTGCCAATTTGTGACACGCCGATGCCCAGATCAGCAGCGACTTCACGGTAAGGCTCGACCTGAATGGTGGGCTTGTTGGGCTTCAGGCTGGAATCCAGATCCACCACACCGGGTACGGCGTTAATACGCGCAGTCGCTTCAGCGGCCAGCTTGCCGAGTTGTTTGAGATCGGGGCCGAGAATCGAGAGACGTACCTGCTTGTTGTCACCACCGACCCCATCGAGCTGACCAATATGGGTGACGGTGATGCCCGGTATGCGCGAGAGCTGCTCGCGCAAGGGTTGACTCAATTCTTTGGTGCTGCGTTTTCGCTCGCTGCGCGGCACCAGTCGTGCGTACACGGTGGCATAGTTTCTCCCTTGAGCGGTACCCGTGTTGATCGTCGTGTACAGATCGCGCACTTCAGGCAGCGCACGCAAAGCATTTTCAACCTGCTTTGCCTTTTTTTCCGTGAACTCGAGTGAAGACCCAACGGGTGTGTGAAAAATCACGCCGGTTTCGGAATAATCGGCCTGCGGTACGAACTCAGTGCCGACCAGCCCCGACGCAGGTAACAGCAAACCGGCGATGAATGTCACCAGCGCCAGCACCAGTGTGGCGATCCGGTGTCGAAGTGACCAGCGCAGCGTGACCTGATAAATACGGGACAGCCACTGTACGAAACGATCGAATTGCTCGAGCACGCGGCCGATCGTGTTCGCATACCAGCCGCGCCGCGGACCGGGTCCGTGCACCGCCGGATCGTGCCAGATTGCTGACAGCATTGGATCCAGCGTAAATGACACAAACATCGAAATCAGTACCGCTGCTGCGACCGTGATGCCGAACTGATGGAAAAAACGACCGATGATGCCGCCCATGAATCCCACTGGAAGAAACACGGCAACAATTGAAAAAGTCGTCGCCAATACGGTCAGTCCGATTTCTTTGGTGCCCTCAAGTGCCGCTGTGCGTGGATTTTTATAGCGACCGTTCACGCGCATACCGGCATGACGCACGATGTTTTCGCGGACGACGATCGCATCGTCAATCAGCAAGCCCACGCACAGCGACAAAGCCATCAGCGTGATCATGTTGATCGTGAAGCCGAACATGTCCATGAACAGGAAAGTGCCGATCAGCGAGACCGGCAGCGTCAGCCCGGTAATGACGGTAGAACGCCACGAGTTCAGGAACAGAAAAACGATCAGAATCGTCAGTAGCGCACCTTCGATCAGCGTGCGGCGCACGTTCTCCACACCCACACGAATCTGACGCGAGCCATCCTTGATGACATCAAGTTTCACACCCGGATGCAGCGCATTGAGCGTGGGCTGCAAATCGGTGATCACTTTTTTCAGACCATCCGCCACATCAATCGTGTTCTGGCCCTGCGCCTTCAGAATATCCAGCGCCAGCGTACGCTGGCCATTGAAGAGCGCCAGATTTTCCTGCTCCTGCTGGCTGTCAATCACGCGGGCGACTTGTCCCAGCAAGACCGAATGACCACCACGCTGGGCGACCACGATGCGTTCGAAATCTTCCGGCCGTTTGATGCGGCCTTGCACCTGCACCACTTGCTCATTGGCCGTTGCACGTACGCTGCCGGTCGGCAGTTCCTGATTTTCATTGCGCAAGGCATTGAGCACCTGGTCCATGCTGATGCCCAGCGCTTCCATTTCGGCCGGCCGGACCTGGATCTGGATTTCGCGTTTGACGCCGCCGACTAGCGTGACCGAGCCAACCCCGCGCACATTTTCCAGACGTTTTTTAATCAGCTGATCCGCAATCGTGGTCAGCTCGCGCATGCTGTACTTGCCCTTGCCCGCTTCATTCGTTACTGCGACCGAGAAGATCGGACGGTCTGCGGGGTCGTAACGGGTGACACGCGGTTCCTTGACCTCTTTGCGGAAGATCGCTTTGACCAGCGCGACTTTTTCGCGCACATCCTGCGCGGCCTGCGCCGGATCGATGGTGAGTGCAAACTCGATGATGACAATCGACTGGCCTTCGTAAGAGCGCGAGGTCAGGCTGTTGATGCCATTGATGGTGTTGACCGCTTCTTCGACCTTCCGCGTGATGTCGGTCTCAACGGTTTCCGGCGCCGCTCCCGGGTATTCAGTCTGCACCACCACCACGGGAAAGGTCACATCGGGGAACTGATCGACACGCAGGCGCTGGTAGGAGAACAAGCCCAGAACGACAAATGCCACCATCATCATGGTGGCCAGAACCGGATTGCCGATACTAATTCGTGTAAACCACATTGCAGCAGGCCCTGATCTGTTTAACGAGTAGCGGCTGGCGTTGCCACCCGAACCCGTGTGCCGGTTTGCAAACTGCCCATGTCGGTGCGGATGACTTGCGCACCGAAATCCAGGCCCGAGACAATTTCAGTCAGGTAGTCTTCGCCGCTGCGGCCATCCATGCCAACGGTCACCGCGGTTTTGTTCAGTTGGCCATTGGCGATGGTGTAGACAAATGCCCCCTGACTGTCTTTGCGTACCGCGCTTTGCGGCAAGGCCAGCACGCCTTGTTTTGCACGCAGCACCAGTTGCGCTTCGGCGAACATGCCGACGCGCAGGGTGTTTTTCGGATTGGCGACTTGTACGTATACCAGCACTGAGCGGGAACCTGCCTGGGTGCCGGGATTGATGCGAGCGACTTTGCCCTGGAACGACTCGGGCAAACCTTCAATATGCAAGGTGACGGTCTGGCCGGTCACGATCTGTGCAATGTTGCTGGTGGGTACAGCCGCTTCCAACTCCATTTTTTGGAGATTGACGATATCAAGCAGCTTGGTATCCGGTGACACTTTTTCACCCGGCTGTACATACCGGGCGGCGACCAGACCGGAAATCGGCGTGCGGATCACGGTGTCATTGAGTGATTTCTGAACAATATTCATGGCGCCGCGCGCCGCAGCCACATTCGCTTCGGCCGCCGAGTACTGGCTAGCGGCATTGTCAAAGGCATTGCGCGAGATGAATCCCTTTTCCATCAGTGCCCGATTGTTGTCGCGCGTCTTGGCCGCAATCTCAAGCTGGGCCCGGGACGCATCCAGATTGCCGCGCGCCTGTGCAACCCGCGCTTCATATTCGGTGGCATCGGTCATCACGACCACCTGACCTGCACGGACAGATTCACCTTCGCGCGCGAGCACCTGACGGACATCAGCGGACACGCGGGCCTTGATGGTCGCCATATCGACGGCCC